>JBQCFV010000424.1:0-3355 GCA_051958695.1 Chitinophaga sp.
CATCGAAGAGTTCAAGATCGTGACGGGCCTTACCAAATCGGAGGTAGGCGCGGAAGCGCGGTACAACATCGCCAAATGTTATCTTGACAAAAACGACCTGGCCGCCGCCGAAAAAGCCGGCTTCGACGTGATCAAAAACACCTCTTCATACGAAACATGGACCGCCAAAGCGTACATCCTGCTGGGTGATGTGTATCACCGCCAGAAAGATTATTTCAACGCCAAAGCCACCTTCCAGAGCATCGCGGAAAACTGCCCGATACCCGAGCTGAAAGCCGAAGCAAAAGAGAAGCTCGAAAAAGTGGAAGCGGAAGAAAAAGCAGGTTCAAAAATTAAATGACGACAAACATGAAGATCCAGTATATCCTTGGTTTACTCGTGCTGCCGCTCGGCGCTTTCGCGCAGAAAGACACCCTGCAGCAGGAAACGATAGACATCATCAGCAAGTACCAGCCCAAGCTGCGCGACGCGGCCAAGCTGAACCTCACCGCCTCGCTGCCCGTGCAGGACACCGCGCGCCCGCGGCTCGGCTACCAGGTACCCGCGCTGAACCTTTATTTCATGTACCAGCCCGTGCCCATCAGGCCGCTGGCACTCGGGAGAGACACCTCCGCCCTGCACCTGCAGAACAATTTCGTGAAGCTCGGCTACGGCAACTACTCCACCCCGCTCATCCAGGCCGGGTTTGGCAGCGGCCGCCAGGACAAATACAACTTCGGCCTGTTCTTCAACTACACCTCGTCCAAAGGCGATATCGAGAACCAGGACTATGCCGTTGCGAACGTGCTGGCATCCGGCACCTACTTCTCGCCCCTGTTCGAGATCAACGGCAGCCTCGGTTACAACCGCAACCAGGTGCATTATTACGGCTACGACCATTCCATGTACGAATTTGAAAAATCCGACGTGAACCAGGCCTTTAACGAAGTGATCGCCAAAGTGGGACTGAAGAACCGGCCGCAGAACGACTGGGCCTTCCAGTTCAGCCCGAAAGCAGAGCTGGTGGTGTTCGGCGATTCGTACAAAAGAATGGAAAACACCTTCGTGCTGAAAGCGCCCATCCGCAAGCAGCTATTTGAAGACATCTGGTTCAAGGTGGAAGGGCTGGCCGATCTCAGCACCTTCAAGGAAGACAACAACGAGCAGATCAATAACAACGTGGCGGCGGTGCATCCCGCGGTGGAAGTCACCAAGCCCGGCTTCATGCTGCATGCCGGAGCCAATCCCACCTGGAGCAACGGCAAGTTCTACCTGCTGCCGGACATCGTGAACGAATCGCACCTGATCCGCAAAAAGCTCATCCTCAGCAGCGGCTGGATCTCCTACATCGATAAGAACAACTTCCGCAACCTCGCGAACAAAAACCCGTTCATCAACACCTACCCCGCCGGCATCCTCAACACCCGCGTGGAAGAAAAGTACACGGGCATCAAAGGTACGCTGGGTAACCACTTCACCTACAACACCAAATTCGGCGCCATCACCTGGCACAACCTGCCGCTGTTCGTAAACGACACCACCGACGGTAAAAAGTTCGACATCCGCAACGAGGAAGAGCTGACAGCCTTCCAGCTGCATGCGGAAGTGGGGTATATACAGGAAGAAAAATTCCAGGCCCGCGTAAGCGTGGACTGGTATAACTGGAACAAGCAGCAGACTGAGCTGAAACCCTGGCACATGCTGCCTTTCAAAGCCAGCCTGTTCGCCCAGTACTCCTTCGGCAAAAAGTTCCACCTGAACGCCAACCTCTACACCCTGAGCGGCAGCTATTACGTGCTGCACAACGGCGACTTCGGGAAAACCAAGCCTGCGCAGGACCTGAACGCCGGCGCAGTGTTCAACATCGGGAAAAACTTCAACCTCTGGGCGAACGCCAATAATCTCCTCAGTTACAGGTACCAGCGCTGGTACGGGTATGAGAGTTACGGGCTGAACGTAGTGGGGGGTATCATGGTTAAGTTTTAATTGCGTAAACTTGCACTCAAAATTGACCCGGCCGTAATGCTACAGCAATATATTACAGAAGTGCTCTTCAAACAGCAGACCTGCTCGCTGCCGCAGGTGGGCACGTTCACCATCCAGCACATCCCGGCGCATTTTTCCGTGGTGGACCAGGTGCTGACGCCGCCCCGCCAGCAGGTGAGCTTTGAGACCCGCTGGGAAGACGATGGCTCCTGCCTTCACTGGATCTCCCAGAAAGAGAACCTGATCGAATCTGTAGCCAGCCTGAAGCTGGACAAATACCTCCAGGAATTTCGCGAACAGCTGCAGTCCGGCCAGCCGATAGACCTGCCGAACATCGGCACCCTGCGGCTGGACCCGCTGGGCGAAGTGCGCTTTACCGCGCAGGAGCTGCCCGACGCCTGGCAGGCGCTGGAACTGGCGCCCGTACTGCGCGCCGACGCCGCGCCCAAAGTGCTGCAAGGCACCACCGAAGTGGTTAACCAGGAGATCGTGGAATATACCGAGGCCGTGCTGGACGAGAACGAATCCCGCGGCCGCTTCAGGTGGTGGTGGGTAGTGCTGCCCCTGCTGCTGATCGGTGCAGGCGCCGCCGCATGGTTCTTCAAAGACCAGCTCATGCCGCCCGCGCCCGCCGTTACCGGTCCTGAAGAAACCGCTGCCACGCCGCCCGCGCAGGATTCTATTCCCGCCGTGGCTGAGCCCGTAGCGCCGGTAAACGACAGCATCGATTATTTCGTGGTGTTCCAGACCTTCAAAACGCTGGAATCCGCTGAGAAGAACCTTTCTAAAAGAATCGGCTGGGGTCATTCGGAAGTGGTGCTGTTCGTGCCGAAAGATTCGACGGAGTTCGATCTCGCCGTGCCTTTCCGCGGCCTGCCGGCAGATACCGCAGCTGCGAAGGATTCGGTGGCAGGGAAGTTTAAGATGCCCGTGTCGATTACTTATTGATCTTCTTGATAAAGATAAAAAAGCAAAGGGCTGATCAGTTAAACGGTCAGCCCTTTGTTTGTATCAGGCGCCCTGGCGGGCGTAATCCAGTCTATGTGAATGCCATATGCGTTCGTCCGGAACGCGCTTTCAGAGCGGCTATCGCGAAACAAAGGCTTTGCGCGGGAGGAGAATTACTTTGCGCAAAAGTCCTTGGCAGGCCGGTACCGGTTCTCATTCTCCTTTGATTGCTTGCAGACCGTCTGTCGCGGAGTATGGCTTCGCGCGGGAGGAGAATCACTTCGCGCAAAAGTCCTTCAGCAAACCGGTTCTCACTTCCCCTTGATCTGCTCCACCACGATCTTCAACCCGTCCTCAAAGCTATGCGGCACAAACCCCAGCTCCTTCTCCGCCTTCTCGATCACGAAGCCGGTCTTTGCAGGGCGCTGCGCCGGTTGCCGGA
>JBQCFV010000425.1:0-2309 GCA_051958695.1 Chitinophaga sp.
CTCGTCTTGATGGATATTCAAATGCCCGAGATGGACGGCTTCGAGTTCCTCCGTTCCTTCGACTCCTACCCGCAAAAGATCAAGAACCAGTGTTACATCATCATGGTATCCTCCTCGCTAGACTTTGGGGATATTTCGCGCACCAACGCCAACCCGATGGTAATAAGGCTCCTCAAAAAACCGCTGCAGCCGAGGGAGCTGAAAGAAGTGATCGAGAACATTTTTAAAGAACAGCCATAAAAAAAGGCTCCTTCATTGAGATGAAGAAGCCTTCCCATAATAGTTAACCCTTTTTAGATTTCCATTCTTTCCCTTTATCAATAATCGTTGATGCCGTAGTAATAAATCCTGCCGCTGCCGGGATAGGTGCCTTCCAGCTGGAAGTTCCCGCTTTGCTTGCTCAGTGCGGCTTTCAGCTCGTCTACAGATTTCACCGGGATATCGCCGACCTTGGTGATCACGAAACCGGGCTTCATGTTCGTCTGCTCTGCCAGGATGCCCTGTTCGCTGATATCCGTCACCTGTACGCCGCCTGAAATGCCGATCTTATTCGCGTTCTGCCTGCTGAGGCCTTCAAACTCGCCGCCGAGCGATTCGATGATCGAGCTGACGGAGCGGGTGCCTGCGATGGCGCCCATTTTGCCTTTCAGCGTAGCGTTCGCGGCGCTTTCGCTGCCGTTCCTGCTGTAAGTGAGGTTTACTTTATCGCCGGGTTTCATCCTCGCGATCTTTTCCGCCAGCTGCGCGCCGGTGCTCACGGTGATGTCGTTCACTTTCGTGATCACGTCGCCCTGCTTGATGCCGGCTGCCGCGGCCGCGCCATTCGGATCGATGCCCGCCACGAATACGCCGCTCACATCTCCTTTGATGCCCAGCTCTTTTTTCTGCGCATCGTCCAGGTTCTCAGGCGCCATGCTGATACCGAGGTAACCCCGCTGCACGCTGCCGAACTGCTTGATGTCGTTGATCACTTTTTTCATCAGGTTGGCCGGGATGGAATAGGCATAACCCGCGTAAGAGCCGGTGGGCGAAGCAATAGCCGCGTTGATGCCGACCAGCTCGCCGTTCGTATTCACGAGCGCGCCGCCGCTGCTGCCCGGGTTCACCGCCGCGTCCGTTTGCAGGAACGCTTCCACCGGAGCGGAGCCCTGGCGGTTGATGCCGATGTTCCGCGATTTGGCGGAGATAATGCCCTGGGTAACAGTCACGTCCAGGTTAAGCGGGTAACCGATCGCCAGCACCCACTGGCCGAGCTTCACGTCGTCGGAGTTGCCGATGGCGATGGCCGGGAGATTTTTTTCGTCGATCTTGATCAATGCCAGGTCCGTATTCGGGTCCGTACCGATCACTTCGGCTTTATAATTTTTGTGGTTGTTGAGGGTGACGGTGATGCTCGTCGCATTGTCCACCACGTGATTGTTGGTAACAATATAGCCATCGTCGCTGATGATCACGCCGGAGCCGGAAGCGCGCTGTTCGGGACTTCTGAACTGCCGCGGGCTGCCGCCGAAGAAGTGACGGAAGATATCGTCCTCGTCGCCGAAGGGGCTTTGCCCTCTTACCTGCTTGTATTCGACGATGGTTTTAATATGTACAACAGAAGGCACGGCCGCGCCTGCCGCCTGTTCAAAATCCACGGGTTGGGCCGCCGGTGCGCCGGTGTAGGCCGTTTTGATCAGGGGCTGGGTAGGAACGGGTGCGATACTGTCATAAAGATCCCCGGCCCTGCCGCTGAAAGCGAAAGCGCCGGCTGTAAAAGCCGCGGCGATGAGGCCGCCTGCAATAAGATTTCTTTTCTTCATAGTATCCAGTTTTGATGGTGTAAAAGTCACCGTCTATTCTGAATACTTTCTGAATCCCGGGAGGAATGGCGCGAGTTTTAACTTTTCATTTGCACCGTGAAGGAATGGTATTGATTTTCAAAAGTATAGCGGATGGTAAAGTCGTAGAGGCGGCAGATCTTGTTCACGATCTCCAGCCCCAGGCCCATGCTTTCCGCATCCGGGCTGCTTTTTGCGAAACGTTCGAATATCCTGTCTTCCGGCAGTGCGTAGGGCTGGCCGGTGTTGCGCACGGTAAATGCGCCGTTGGCCAGCTTCACGATGATGCGCCCGCCCGGGACGTTGTGCCGGATGGCGTTGGAAAGCAGGTTGCCCAGCAATACTTCCAGCAGCGTAGGGTTTACGTTTACGGTCAGCTCGTCGAGCCAGTCGGTTTCCAGCTGGAGCTTTTTTTGTTCTATCTGCGGCTGGTACTGGGCAAGCAGATGCCGGGCGGTGTTTTTCACCGCAATCTCTTCGGTTTCGGGG
>JBQCFV010000426.1:0-2680 GCA_051958695.1 Chitinophaga sp.
GACACAAGCTGTTCCATGGGTGCCGTAAGCTGGCCCAGCACGAACTGGATGGCCAGCATGGTACCGAAGGAAATATTATTGCCTATGACCAGCTTGGCGGAGAGCAGGGTAACGAGTATCTGCATGATCTCGAATATCAGCCGCGCGCCCGTTTGCTGCGACTGACTCAGCCGTGTTGTATTAAAACTGTTACGGATCATCTCGCGCTGGTTCTTTTCCCATTTCTCGAAATGGTATTTTTCCGCGTTGTTAATCCGCAGGTCGTGAATGCCGGTGAACATCTGGATCAATATCGACTGGTTCCGGGAAGATATCTCGAACCGCTTCCAGTCGAGGTTCTGCCGGGCTTTAAGAAAAAAGCCCACCCAACCGAGGTAGATCAGGCTGCTTATCCAGAACAGAAGGAGATAATAATAATTGTAATAACAAAGAATGATCGAATACACGATGATTGACAACACGGAAAAAAAACTGCCGACCGTTACACGGGTAATAAAAGATTCGATCCGGTTATGGTCGCTGATGCGCTGCATGAGGTCGCCCATTTTCCTGGTTTCGAAGAACACCAGCGGCAGCTTGAACAATTTGCCGAGGAACGTGGAGATAAGGCTGTAGTTGAACCGTACGCTGAGATGCAGCGAGATCCAGCTGCGCACGATATCAAAAGCGGTTTTGCTCAACAGCACGCAGGCCTGGCCTACGGCCAGGAGCGCCACGAATTTCAGGTCGCCGGATGCGATGCCGAGATCGACGATCGAGCGGGTAAAGAACGGGATGGCGAACTGCAGGCTGAGCGAGATGAGCAGCACGAGGGATATTACGAAAAAATATACCCTGTACCTGCTCATGTTGCGCATAAAAAAGGACAGCCGTTCCCTACCCGACACCAGTTCATCGTCTTTCAAACGTTCAAACGCTTCCCCCGGGGTAAAGAACAGCACGCTGGCCCGCTCCTCACCCTGTTCGTCCATATTCAGGGCATATTCGCCGAACTCTTCCGCGCTTATTTTAAATACGCCTTTGGCGGGGTCAGCCACCACGAACCTGTTTTGCCGGATGCCGTACAACACGACGAAGTGATAGCGGTTCCAGAAAACGATACAAGGATAATCGTTCTCAAGACCCCGCAATTCGTCCATTGTAACGCTGTAAGCTTCCGTAGCGAACCCCATGGCCTTGCCGGCCCTTACCAGCCCGAACATCGAGGTACCGCTCCGCTCGAAGTCCGTATAGCCCCGGATGGTTTGATTGCTGAGCTTTTTGCCATAAAAGCGCGCGATCATCTTCAGGCAGGCAATACCGCATTCCATGGAATTGCTCTGGTAAAAAAAGGCCTGTTTCTTATTCCGCATAGTTCAGGTGTTTTCTTTTTCCGATCTCATACCGGTAATGCTGTTCCAGGTAACTGTACAGGATGTATTCGGTCATCCGGTTCTTGGAGCGGACGAGCCGGTCGATATGCATATGGATAAAACTCTGGAGGAAATAATCTTTTTGATCGTTTCCCGCGTATGCTTCCCGGTAATGCGGCTCCAGCCGGGCACGGAATTTCTGCAGGGCCTGTGCAAGCGCCTCGCTGCCGGTTTCGAAGTACTGATCGATGGCCGCTTTGCCTGCGCGGTATTTATTGATGATCTTCCGCTTCTGGATCTTATTGGCATTAAATTCTTCAGCGAACTGGTCGCGTATTTTTTTTACAAAACCGTACTTCTGTTCCAGGTCCATTTCAAATACGTTCATGTACTCGTCCATAGCGCGCAGGCCGCACTTCCAGCGTTCGGACCGTTCCTCTGCAGACTGGAGTATTTCTGTCACGAGCAGGCTGTCCGCCTCAAAAATGGCCTCCGCGGCGTCGATGCTAGCGGCGCCGTACCTTTCGAGTTCCCGTTCGTAGGTATCGATAAGGATCTTCGTGACGAGCCCGCTGCCTGTGTAAGGGGCCAGCTTTTTATGGACCGCCGCCAGCAGCCTGTCGATTTTTCCGCGGCACCTGATGCGGAGCCGGATATGAAAATCGGGGTCCGTATACCGGATAAAGAACCATTGCCGCACTTCCGGGTCTTTTTCCCATTCCGCGGCCAAGGCGGGCAATACCTGCTGTATGATCTTGTCGCCGGTATCGATGCCGGTATAGATCTTCAGGTAGAGCCACTCGCTGCCTGGCATAAAAACCCGCCTGACAGTGGTATCAGCCGCGGGCAAAGGCGTTCTTGCCGCAGGCCGCTGCGGCTGCCGCTGGATATTTTTCAAAGGCAATACCAGCTCGTGGTAATAATTTCCATGATCGTTCTTCACCAACCCCTGCCCTTCTCCTGCAAAACATTCGCGCAGCTGCATTTTTTCAATGCTTGCCGCCATCCTCAGGAAAAGCTGCATGGAAAGCGCGCTCCCCATATCGCAAAGCATTTCGTTGTCTCCCCGTTCCACCACATAGAACCGGCGCGGCACTTTTCTCTCTGCCAGCCATTGCGTTACCGCGGAAATGTTTTCTTCATCTTCCCGGCCTTTCATCAGCTGCCGGATCTCGTCTGTACGGAAGCTCCACTGCGCGGGAGAAAAGATGATGTTCCCATACAGGATGCGCGGGATGAAGGCAAAAAATTCATTCAGCTGGCCGAGGTCAAGATGAAGGTTATACCCGCCGTTTTCAGCTTCGCCCTGGTATTCGGACAGGAATTTA
>JBQCFV010000427.1:0-4382 GCA_051958695.1 Chitinophaga sp.
CCGGCAGGCAGGCGATTCCTGCGGGCAATGCTCCGCCTGCAAAAAGGCCGCGCAATACATTCATCCTGACATTCACTTCTCCTACCCCGTGATCCCCCGCAAAACGGGCGACAAACCCATCAGCACCGATTATATCGCCGAATGGCGGGAATATATCGCGCAGCAGCCGTACGGCAACGCGTACGACTGGCTGCAGTTCATCGGCGCGGAAAACAAGCAGGGCAACATCACCGCGAACGAATGTTCGGACATTATCCGCAAGCTGAACCTCAAAAGTTTTGAAAGCGGCTTCAAAATACTGCTCATGTGGATGCCGGAATACCTCGGCAACGAAGGCAACCGCCTGCTGAAGCTGATAGAGGAGCCGCCGGCCAACACCGTATTCATACTTGTGGCCGAGAACCAGGAACAGATACTGGCCACCATCCTTTCGCGCACGCAGCTGGTAAAAGTGCCCCCCCTGCCAAAGCAGGCGGTCGTAACTGCCCTGATGCAGCGCAACGATGTGCCCGAGCCGCGGGCGAGGCAGATCGCCACCATCGCCGCCGGCAACTACCGCGAGGCCTTGCAACTGCTGCAACACGGCGAGAACGATTATCATGAATTATTGCGCACCTGGCTCAATTGCATTTTCATGCAAAACCGCCAGGGGTTGCAGGATTGGGTGGAGCATATGGCCAGCGCCAAAATGGGCCGCGAGAACCAGAAACAGTTTCTCCGGTATTTTATCAACGTGCTGGAGCATAGCCTGCGCGTACAGTATATGGACCGGAGCCACCTGGCTTTTTCCGACGAGGAAGTGGATTTTGCGGAAAAATTGAAAAAACTGGCGAACCTCGGCCAAATGGCCGACATTGCCGAAGAGCTGGACAACGCCTATTACCATATCGAGCGCAACGCGAACGGCAAGATCCTCTTCCATGCGCTTTCCATCCGCTTGCAGTACATTTTCAAAGGCCGCCAGCTGCCGGTTTAGCTGTCAACTTTTTGCCGTACCTTTGACCCTTATTTCCCTGTACGTCTTTGTGAATCTGGAAGTAAATATGTACTTTTAGTGACCTGGCATTGCAGGAATAACTATTTTTTAAAATAATAAACCAAAATAATATGGCTTGTGCCGGATGTGGTACGGGTGCGGATGGGAAGCCGGCGGGATGCAAGAGTAACGGAGGCTGCAGCAGTGGCGGATGTAACAGGTTGAATGTTTTCGACTGGCTGTCCAATATTCCCTTGACCGATAGTTTAGCACCATTTGACATCATAGAAGTAAGTTTTAATAACGGCAGTCGCAAGGATTTCTTCAGGAACTCCACCAAACAGGTCTTCGAAAAGGGAGAAATGGTGGCGGTGGAAGGGATCAGCGGTTTTGACGTGGGTATGGTGAACCTTACGGGGGAACTGGTAAAGCTGCAGATGAAAAAACGGCGGGTGGAAGACACGCCCGAAGTGAAAAAGCTGCTGCGCCGCGCATCCACGGAAGACATGAACCGCATGTCCGAGCACAAAAAACGCGAAACCGAAGCCCTTATAAAAGCGCGGGCCATCGCCCGCAGCATCGGCCTGGAAATGAAGCTTGCAGAAGTGGAGATCCAGGCGGATGGCCGGAAGGCAACCTTCTTTTACACGGCGGACGACCGTGTGGATTTCCGCGAGCTCATCAAGATATATGCCTCCGAATTCAGGGTAAAGGTGGAAATGCGCCAGATCGGCGCCCGCCAGGAAGCCGGGAAAGTAGGCGGCATCGGCAGCTGCGGCCGCGAGCTTTGCTGCTCCACCTGGCTCACGGATTTCAAGTCCGTGAACACTACCGCCGCCAGGTACCAGAACCTCTCCATCAACCAGGCAAAGCTTTCCGGCCAGTGCGGCCGCCTCAAATGCTGCCTGAACTACGAGCTGGACACTTACCTGGACGCGCTGAAAGATTTCCCCGACGACTGCGATACCATTGAAACTGCCAGCGGCAATGCATCCCTGCAAAAACGCGACATTTTCAAGAACCTCATGTGGTATTCCTACGACAACAGCAATAAACAGTACCCGCTTACCATCACCCGCGTGAAGGAGATCCGCCAGCTGAACAGGCAGGGCATCAAGCCGGAAGAGCTGAAAGCCGTTGAAGTAGTTACCTCCAAATCCGCCGCGAAAGACGTGGACCTCGGGTTTGCCGACGTAGTGGGCCAGATCAGCCTGCGCTCGCTGGAAAAAGCATCCCAGAAGCGCAAACAGAAATCAAAGGAAAAACACCAGAAGGATAAACCGAAAGGCGGCCAGCCTGCACAACCCGGAAGTGACCGTCAGGCGCGCGGCCCGAACCCGAAAGAGCAGCGCCCGCAGGGCGGCCAGCAAAAAGGCCGTGGCGACCAACGCGGCGAACCCCGCGGAGATCAGAAACCAAGGGAACAACGCCCTCCACGCGGCGAGCAAAAACCACGCGAGCCACGCGAAGGCGGTCAGCCAAGGCAGGGTGAACAAAAAAACCGCGAAGGCCAGCCAAGACAGCAGGGCGGTGAACAAAAACCGCGTGAACAGCGTGAAGGCGGTCAAAGACAAGGCGGCGAACAGAGAGGCGGCCAGCCGAGGCAGCAAGGCGGTGATCAAAAGCCCCGTGAGCCACGTGAAGGCGGTCAGCCCAGGCAACCCCGCGAAGGGCAGCCGAGACAGCAAGGCGGCGAGCAAAACCCGCGCGAGCCACGCGAGGGCGGCCAACCAAGGCAGCAGGGCGGCGAGCAAAAACCGCGCGAAGGCGGCCAACCGCAGCAAGGCGGTGAACAAAAGCCCCGTGAAGGCGGCGGCCGCAACCGCAACCGTCCCCCGCGGAAACCCGACAACAAACAACCGGATAACCAACAATAAATCCGTTATTGTACCGTATATAGTAGAGGCGCTCTTGTAGCGTCTCTACGTTTATTATCCCAACATGATCGGATTTCCTCCCCGATATGGCGCCACCATCTCCGTTGAAAACCGCAGTTCCGCGGAACAGCTCGTTATTTTCTGGATGGCCGCCGAAAAGCTCGGCTGGCAGCTCAGCGAAATAACGCCGGACAGCATCACCGCCTTCACCAACTTCAGCCTCCGCTCCTGGAACGAACAGGTAAGCATCCGTTTCACGCCGGAAGGCACGGAACTTTTCAGCGTGAGCACCGGCATGCAGGTGCTGGATTTCGGCAGGAACCGGCAGAACGTTAAACGGCTGCTTAAAACGGTTGCTGCAATTGCAGCGGAAACTTCTACGGAAACATTGCTGGCGCTGTACGAAGAAAGGCGGCAACATATCCGCCCCGAAGGCGAAAGCATTCACCTCACCCATAGCCGCCCGGTGGTGGCGGGTTTCATGCAGGTGTTCAAACCCGTGAAAGGCTATTTCATCACCCCGATCATCATTGTGCTGAACGTATTCGTGTTCCTGCTGCTCACCAACAAATGGCTTTTCCCGCAAAGCAGCGGCTGGGCGCCAAATCAGCAGGTGCTGGAGCAGGCCGGCGCGAGCTTCAAGCCGCTCACGCTTTTTGGCGAACCCTGGCGGCTGGTGGCTTCCGCCTTCCTGCATATGGACGTGCTGCACCTTTTCTTCAATATGTACGGCATCATGGTATGCGGCATTTACCTTGAACCTCTGCTCGGCCGCTGGCGCTTCCTGATGGTATACCTGCTTTGCGCCGTCATGGCCAGTCTCAGCAGCCTCTGGTGGTACGACATCACGCCCACGCTCGGCGCTT
Source organism: Chitinophaga sp. (assembly GCA_051958695.1). GTDB lineage: Bacteria > Bacteroidota > Bacteroidia > Chitinophagales > Chitinophagaceae > Chitinophaga. Next base: position 3,720 of record JBQCFV010000427.1, read on the forward strand.
CCGGCGCGGTATTCGGGCTATGCGGCTTTATCATCACCCTGTCCCTCCACCGCTTCCTGCAGGCCGGCGAACGGAAAGCGCTGCTCACCAGCGTAGGGCTGTACATTTTGCTGAACCTTTCGACCGTTTTCCTCTCCACCAACTTTGACCATGCCTCGCACATAGGCGGACTGCTGGCGGGCATGCTGCTGGCGCAACTGCTTTATCCCGGCCTGCAAAAAAACGCCACCCGCAAGGTAAGGTTTCGCAGTACCGCGCTGGCAGCGGGTTTGATGGCATTCATCATTTCAACCGTATATGTGCTGCTGCCGAGGGACGTGAACGACTATATGGAAAAAAGGGCCCGGATGGACGAGAATTACATCCTTGCATCGGGCGTGTACCGCGTAAAATCCGACGAAGAAAAAATGAACTGGCTGAAGAACTACGCCATTTATTATATGGACGAAAACCTGCGCATCATGGACGAAGTGGATCGGCTGTCGCTGAGCTACGACTCCCGGCAGCAGAACAAGCTGCTGCGCAAATTGTATGTGACCCGCAAAAACCTGTTCACCTGGAACTACCGCACCCTGCAGGAAGGCCGCAACCGGTACGACCGGCAGATCATCGAGGCGGTGCATGAGCTGGAAGAAATGCACCGGCAGCTGAATTACTGAGCTT
>JBQCFV010000428.1:0-3740 GCA_051958695.1 Chitinophaga sp.
AAAAGTGCAGGTATGGAACCGCAGCCCCGCGAGGGCCCAGGCGCTGGAAGCCTCCGGCGCAACGGTTTTCGCGAATGTGGCGGATGCCGTGAAAAACGCGGACTATGTGCACATTACCGTCAAAGACGATGCCGCGGTAAACGAAGTGCTGGCCGCAGCAGCGCCCGGTCTCAAACCCGGCGCGGTGATCGTCGATCATACGACCACCACCGTTGACGGCGCGCGCCAGCGCACGAAAGCGTGGAAGGAAAAAGGGTTTACGTATCTCCATGCGCCCGTATTCATGGGCCCGGCCAACGCGCGCGAAGGCAGTGGTTACATGCTCGTGTCCGGCGACCAGGACGTGATCGCCAAAGTACAGCCCCTGTTGGAAAAAATGACCGGCAAGCTCGTCAACCTCGGTCCTGAAGAAGGAAAGGCCGCCGGTATGAAGCTGATCGGCAACAGCTTCCTGGTGGCGTTCGTAGCCGGTTTGTCCGACACCTTGTCGCTCGGCAAAGCGCTGGATATTTCCGCGGAAGACATCGGCTCGCTGTTTAGCACCTGGAACCCCGCACAAATGCTCGGCGCCCGCCTGCAGCGCCTGAGCAGCGGCGATTACAGCAAAGCTTCCTGGGAGCTGAGCATGGCCCGGAAAGACACGCAGATATTCATCGATAGCGTACACGCGCAAAAAGGTTCGCTGATCGTACTGCCGGCCATCGCCGCGCAGATGGACAAAATGATCGGGCAGGGCCTCGGCGCCAGCGACTGGACGGTGATCGCAAAAGATGCCATCAAATAAAAACAGGAAGGGCGCCCGCAAAAACGGGCGCCCGTTTTTATCGGCTTTGACTATTGAGAACGGAACGGATCTGCCCGTACAGTGCTTCCTTTTCGCTTGGGCGTTTCGCTTTGGCTACGGCCAGTTTCCCGTTTTTGTCGAAAAGAAAATATTGCGGGTAATATTCCGCTTTGTCTGCATGCCCGGCCAGCAGCTCTTTCCAGAAAGGCGCAACCGTTTCGCGGGTTTTTCGGACATGAACGCCTTCCATATCGTTTACTTTGATAAAGTTCTTCCATAACGCGTCGCGGCTGTCGTCGTCCACGTCGAGGTATACGAACGCTACGTCTTTTCCAGCGAAAGCGGCTTTGAGCGCGGGCAAAGGTTTGATCTCTTCTTTGCTGGGCCCGCACCAGGTGCCCCACACGTCCAGGTACACCACCTTTCCCTTTAGCGGCGCGATCACATCGTAAATGGATTTCAGCTTGCCGTAATCTTTCGCCACCACTATTTTTTCATTGCTCTTATTAACCGTCAGCATGCTCTGCAACTCCGTCACCATCTTGCGCACTTCGCCCGCATAACGGCTTTGCCCGAACCGTTGCAGGAAAGCATTGGCAAGGCTTTGCGTTTGATGGAGGTCTTTGTCCAGGTATTGGTTTCTGATCTGCTGGAAAGTATACGTTTCCGTTACTTCGGGCGGAAAGTTGCGGAGACTGCCCACCCAGCGCCAGTAAGGCTTTCCGTACTTTTTAACAAGCAGGTTGGCGCTGTCGAGACTGATGCCGAAATAAGGAATAGGTTCGCCCGGCGGGATATTTTCTTTCCTGATCTTTACAAATGCTTTTGTTTCGAGGTAACGCAGGTAATTGTCCGCGAAAGCGTAATACTGCGGGCCGGCGGGTATCACTTCCTGTGTGATCCTGCAGCGGTCGAACACTTCGATGATGAATCCGCTGATCAGGTCCCTGTCGCTTATCTGCGTTCTGGCGAAATCGTTGAGATAATTATAGCCGAGATATTGCAGCTCCGCGGCGATCAGTTTTTTATCCTTTTCCGCGATGCGGGAAGAAGCGATCATTTGCAGTTTTGTTTGCTGTATGGCGGCAAAGGGTTGCAGCACTTTTTCTTTTAATGCTTTGAGGGAAGAAAGATCACGATACGCGGTATCCGTCATAAAAAACGGGGGCGTATCCATATCGAGTTCGAGCAGCAGGCGGTTTTCCGGCAAAGCATCGCCGTTTAAAAGCCGGAGCGTATCGCCCTGCAGGTTAATGTCCAGGTATTTCCCTTCCGTGAACAGCAAGGTATAGAACCGCCGCCGGTATATCAGCGATGCGAATTTTTGTCCTTCCAGGGGCACTTGCAGCTCGAATGCGCCCGTTGCGGCGGCGGGAATATCCATCGTGTTCTCCCGGTGAAACCCGTACACCTCGGGGATGTTTATTTGTACCGGGGGATGCGGCGCATGACCGCTGATAGTGAACTGGGCGGGCAGCCGCAGGGCTAAGGGGAGGAGCAATGTCAGAAAGCATATCGTTTTCATAAGAATAAAAGTAAGCCGCCGGGGGTATGGGTGCGGGAAGATGTGACGGAAGTGCCGGAATGTGTGACGAACAGGGCACTTTCGTTTTTTTGCGGAGGAAGAGGAGCCGCTTGAGCAGGCACGGGGAAAAACAAGGGCTGACCAATGTTTTGTAATGCCCAAAAGTGCCTGACTTTTTGAGGGCACTCCGCTTTGGTCAGCCCCGGTAAATATAAAAGCTGCTTTATACAAAAAATTCCGGCAGCAGCTCTTTCGCTATTTTCCTGGCCGCGCTCACCTCGTTTTCAGGTATCCATTGATAAGGCCAGCGCAGGCGCGTGCCCACATCGGCCCATCCGCCAACGGCTGCGAGGAATTTGTCCACCGCCTGGTTGGAATAACCTTTCTGCGTGATATAGGGAACGATCTGTTCGTTCATAAACCGCTGGATGCGGGCTTCCAGCTCCAATGCCGATGTCATGTCGGTTTGCATGCCGTCGTACCATTTTTGCGCCGTTAAGGGATGCAGGCAGGCTACGTTGGAATAAGCTCCATGCGCGCCTTGTTTTACGCCGGTAGCCAGGTGATGACCGGGAATGAATACGGACAGATCCGGATTGAGCGAACGCATATCCGCATACCAGTTCGCATCGCCGCCGGGCATTTTGCAGCCAACGAGGGAGATGCCCGCTTCGCGGATGGTTTTAAAATCCGCCGGGCTCAGCTTTACTTTCGAATGCGGCGGATTGTACAGCACCAGCCCGGTATCGCCCGCGGCTTCCTGCATCCTGCGCAGGAACGCCACGATCTCCGGCATTTTCGGCGGGAACCAGTCCGGCAGGATCACCTGTATGGCCGAAGGTTTCAGCGCCACGGCCCTTTTCAGCCGTTCGAGCGACAGTACCGGGCTCATGTGGCTGCAACCCACCTGGAAAGGCATACCGGCCGCGTTGCATTTTTCTGCGAGCAAACCGTTCACTTTGTCAAACTCCTGCTCCGTCTGGTTATAAAATTCGCCGGCGGTGCCGTTGGAGTAGATACCGTCCACGCGCATGCCGGTCAGCAGGTCGATCTCATCCGCGAGGCGGCTGTAATCGATGTTGTCGTCCGGCCCTATGGGCAGGAGCAGCGTAGCCCAGTTGCCGCGGATCTCGCGGCTTTGTAAAGGGATCATGAAGATGTTTTTATAGAGAACCGGCCGCCAAAGTAAGATGGATTTATTGTTTTTTAAAGCGCTTCTTTTATTGAAATACTAAAATATTTAGTATTATTGCTAAATACTTGAGTATTCTTAACCATTAACGACATGATGAGGGGCAAAGCAGATATCATCGCTTCCCTGCAAAGGGAGATCCTTTCCCTGCAGGGATACAGGGCCGTGAGCGATGGCGCTGCCGTGAATATAGGATTGGAGGCTATTACCCGTGTTTTTCCCCACGCTGTTTTCCCTAC
>JBQCFV010000429.1:0-3475 GCA_051958695.1 Chitinophaga sp.
ACAGAAACGTTGAATGTTAAACAGTTGCCGGTGGTTTCCTGGTTTAACTTTATCTTACGCCTGCTGTACGAAGCGGTATTAAATCTGCCTGACTGTATACAGAACGTGTCCACCTAAAACGGCCGGATCACCAAATCGGTCGCAAGGGCGATCAAGGCCAGGCTGCTGGTTACCGCCGCCAGCCCGTTGTTCAATGGCAACCAGGACTATGCTGTTTATACCGGCAAGAACGGTGAAGAGCTTTTCCCTTCCGCCTACGATGAAAAAAAATGGGAACGGGCCGCCATCGCATGCCGCGAAGCCATTGAAGAATGCCATGACGCCGGCCACCAGCTGTATTATTTTAATCCTGCTTTCCTGCCGTTCCCCGGCTCGCCGGAAACTATAACGGAAATGAGCATACGAAATGCCTTGTGCGAAAAATTCAATACGGAAGCCATCTGGACCAGCACCAACAACCGGGCTTCGACGCTGCAGCGCGAGAACCTCGCAAGGTTGTATTCGACCGATAAACAAAGCACCACGCTGTAGTCATTCGGCGCGCCGATGAAAATTGCCGAACAGTTCTATACCAAAAACGGCGTTCCGATCTCCGAAGACCTCGACTGGGATTACAATAACCGCTACGGCACCAGCAAAGTGCCCTCCACCGAGAAATTGCGGATGAAACCCAATTATACGACGGCCAACCTCAACTTCGACCGTGAAGTGCGCTTTTATGCGAGCCTCGGCTTCGACGGCGGCCGCTGGTTCGGGCAAGGCCGGTTCAATGACGACGAAAGCGTGTATATGGAAGCCAAGCTGGGGCAGATCGCCAACAACCACGCCTGGGCTTATTCCATGACCGGCTATTGGGCGAAAAAACTCGTGAACCCGCAGTCCGTTTCATCTCCCACCGAAATCACCATCCAGTCTTATCCCTGGCCGGTGATCAGGCTGGCCGACCTTTACCTCCTGTACGCCGAAGCGCTCAACGAATGGCCGGGCCCCGGTGTGGAAACGTTCAAATGGATAGATCTGGTGAGAAAAAGAGCAGGGCTCGAAGGCGTGGAAATATCCTGGCAGCAGCATGCCAAAGACGCCGCCGCGCCCTCCACCAAACCCGGCCTGCGCAAGATCATCCACCAGGAAAGGCTCATCGAGCTTGCGTTTGAAGGGCAGCGTTTCTGGGACCTGCGGCGGTGGAAAGAAGCGGAATCGCTGCTGAACCAGCCTGTTACCGGCTGGAACGTATTCGGTAAAACCACGGCCGAATATTACGAGGTCAAATACATCTACAACCAGGTGTTCCGCAAAAAAGATTACCTCTGGCCCGTACGCGAGGAAGATCTCATCGAGAACAAAAATCTGGTGCAAAGCCCGGGCTGGTAAGCTCATCAACTGAAAACAAAAAAGCAAACACAACATGCGAACCTTTTATCTCTGCATAATCGTTCTTCTTTTTGCCGCCGCAGGCTGCAAGGAGGAAACGCTCGGGCCGCTCGGCAACGGCGGGAACGCGCCCGGCCAGGTAACCGGCGTAACCTCCGTAGGCTTGCCCGGAAAAGTAACGCTGCATTACAATATTCCAAACGACCCGGAGCTGCTGTATGTGAAAGCCGTTTATGAAACGCGGCCGGGAAACACGATGGAGACCATCTCCACTTTCTACAATACCAGCATGACCCTCGAAGGTTTTGGCAATACGGACGAAAGAGAAGTGAAGCTGTATTCCATCAGCCGCACGGAAGTAAGCTCGGAGCCCGTGACCGTACAGGTGCGCCCGCTTACGCCGCCCGTACAGGCCGTTTTCGAATCGCTGGAATTTAACAGCGATTTTGGCGGCATCACCGCGAAGTTTAAGAACGAAGATTCCGCCAACGTGGCGATCGGCGTAGTAACAAGGGATTCGAACGGCGACGCCGTGCCGGCCGACATGTATTACACCAACCAGGAAGAAGGCGAATTTTCCGTTCGCGGTTTTGACGCCACCCAGCAATGGTTTGGCCTGTTCGTGCGGGACAGGTGGCTGAATTATTCAGACACCGTCTGGCAGCAGCTCACGCCGCTGTTCGAACAGCAGCTGGACAAATCGTTGTTCCAGGGTATGAAGCTGCCCACCGATGCGGCGCCCTGGCGCTCCGTAAAGCTGGACAACCTTTGGAACGATAAAACAGCCGGCGGCTCCAGCTCCACCACCACGTGGTTCCGCACCGCCAATGGCTCCGGCGTGCCGCATTGGGTAACCTTCGACCTCGGCGTAACCGCCCGCCTGAGCCGCTTTTCCGAAGTGCCGCGCGGGGCGACCGACGAAACCAGCCTGCTGTACAGCGCCGGAGACCCGCAGCTGTACGAGATCTGGGGAACGGACAACTACAACCCGGACGGCAGCTTCGACGGCTGGACGAAACTGATGGACTGCGAAGTTGTAAAACCATCCGGCCTGCCGGTAGGCGTTAACTCCAACGAAGACCTCACGCGCGCAGCCGAAGGCCACCAGTTCAAATTCCCCGCGGGCCTGCCTGCCGTGAGGTATCTCCGTATCAAGATGGTGCAGACTTTCGGCAACGCGGACTATTTCTGGATGGCCGAATTGACTTTCTTCGGGGAAGTACAGTGATCATTTGAAAAAACGAAAACATGAAAAAACTGATCTATACAGGCTTGTTGCTGGCCGGCGTTTTATTCGCCGCCTGCGACAAAGCGGATGAGGGATACAAGGATTTTGCGCCAGGCGGTGAAAAAGTATACCCCGGCAAAGCAACGGAGCTCACGGCCATGCCCGGCAAAAACCGTATCATGCTGGAATGGCTGCTCGCCAAAGATCCGCACATCGTTTCGTGCAGGATATACTGGAACCGCAAAAAGGATTCCATGGAAGTGAACGTGCAGCGCACCAGTGAAGTGGATACCATCGACGCGATATTGAACAATATGCCGGAAGGGCCGTACCTCTTTGAAGTGTACACCTACAATGCACAAGGCAACCAGTCCATAAAAACGGAAGTGAACGGCGATGTGTACGGCGACTTTTATGAAAGCAACCTGCTGAACCGCACGCTGAAAAAAGCGGGGATCGTTGACGGCGCGGCGCGGCTGGAATGGGACGAAGCCGATCCCCGTTCACCCGGCGCAAAGCTCAGCTTCACCGATGCGGACGGCGTGCAGCATAACGTGATGGTGCCTTCGGAAGAGAACGTGACCATACTGGACGTGCTGCCCCAACCCGGCACACTGGAATTTAAAACGCTGTACCTGCCGGTAGCGAATGCCATCGATACCTTTTCGGCGCCGGCTGTAAAAGTGAATTTATAAACAGACACCATGCATCGCAGAACTTTTCTTTACACTACCGCCCTCGGCGCGCTGGCCGGTCTTCCCGGCTTTTCCTACACGGGCGCGCAGGATTACTCCGTGATCAACGCGGGCATCGGCGGGAACAACACCATTGATCTGCTGAAACGGATCGACAAGGATTGCCTCGCGCATTCACCAG
>JBQCFV010000430.1:0-4622 GCA_051958695.1 Chitinophaga sp.
GGGACCAGTACCTGGACAATATGCTGAAGAACGTGCTGGGCGAGGGTAAGCCGCTCGATACCACCATGCTGAAGCTCCCGAAGGTCGATAATAGTACTTATTAAATATTTTTTCACTATCTTACACCATCTTTATTAAAACGAAAAACCTGAGAACCTATGTTTAACCAAGGTAAGAAAGGCGAGGGCAAAAGCATCATGCCCACCTCCAACATCAATCTTATTGGGAATGGCACCAGTATCCAGGGCGATATCGTGTGCGAAGGCGACATCAGGATAGACGGGCAGGTGACCGGCCTCGTGTCTACCAAAGCCAAGATCGTGGTAGGCCCCGAAGGGGAGATCACCGGCGACCTGGTTTGCCAGAGCGCGGACATCCTGGGGAAAGTGACCGGCATCATCAAATGCGACGAGCTGCTGTTCCTGAAAGGTAATGCGTCCATCAAAGGGGATATCTACACGGCTCATTTTGAAATGGAACCTACGGTGAAGTTCAATGGCCGCTGCTATATGGACCCGGCCGACCAGCCGCAGTCCGAAGTGAACAACAACGCGGAACAAAAAAATGGAAGAACCGTCCTCCAGGAAGAATCCATATAAGCTGCTTTTCCGGTACGCCGGGCTGGCGTTCCAGATGCTCGTTGCCATCGGCCTGGCCCTTTGGCTGGGCCACTTGCTGGATCAATGGCTGGGGATACGGTTCCCCGCCTTCATGATCATTTTTTCTTTACTTTCTTTAGGCCTACTTTTGTGGCGAATTGTAAAAGATACCAGCAAGCATGACCGATAAATTTATTCTCTGGCTGGCAGGGGTGTTCATCGCGATCACCGCTGCTTTGTTCCTGCTGCAGCAATGGCTCCTCCAATCCCTGGCGGCGCACTTTGAAGTGCTGGTGGCGGGCAACATCGTGATGGCCCTCATCACCCTCATCAGCTATTCCCTGAACCGCAAAGGCATGGCGGCAGCCAACCCCAATGTTTTTGTGCGCTCCGTATACGCGTCCACTCTCAGCAAGCTGATGCTCTGCGTGATCGGCATCGGCGTGTACGTGTTCCTCAGCCGCCCGCAGGTGAGCAAAGCCACCATCTTCCTGCTGCTGTTCTTTTACCTCGTGTATACCGTGTTTGAGACCATCCACCTGTACCGGATGAGTATCAGGCAAAAGAAATCCTGAGCGTTTGAAGCAAGAAGCACCTTTACATGCGTTAGCCAGCTATCTGCCCGAAGGCACTTTCGAGCAGGTGATCGCTTATATCACCGAGTATAAGGTACACCTCACCATTACCCGCGAGCGCCAGAGCGTGCTCGGCGATTACCGTCACCCTTACGAAAATAAAGGCCACCGCATCAGCATCAACGGCGGTCTCAACAAATACTCGTTTTTACTCACCCTTCTCCACGAGATCGCGCATCTCGTCACCTTTATCGTGTACGGCAACCGAGTGCCCGCCCACGGCAAGGAATGGAAGCAGGAATACGGCAAGATCCTCCGGGAATTTGTCGGCAAACAGTTCCTGCCGCCCGACGTGGAAACCGCCGTTAAACAAAGCCTGCATAACCCCGCCGCCAGCTCCTGCGCGGACGAAGACCTGATGCGCGTGCTTAAGAACTACGACCGCCGGAAAGAAAATCATTACCTGGTTGAGCAGCTGCCCGCGGGTCAGCTTTTCAAAACGAAGGACGGCCGCATGTTCCGCAAAGGCGAACGCATCCGCAAGCGGTTCCGCTGCGAGGAAGTATCGTCGAAGCGGGTGTATCTTTTCAGCCCGGTGTACGAGGTGGAGGTAGTGACGGGATAAGGTTTGCCGTCAGCGGCTATTGCGCATGGCTGCGGCGCGCTCATTTACAAAATGAATGCTCCCCCGGTATTGGTAAGTCTCCTTAAAAGATTTGTCCATACTGAACGGCCCGGCTGCCGTTTTCAGGTCTTTCATCATCTGCCTTTTTTTCTACAGATAGGATGTTCTCGGAGATAACCGATTTGCCGGAAGAAAGATATCGGGTGGTGAGCGACGTGTTCTTTCCTGTTTTGATTCGTCCTTTCAACGTCCCGTTCGGATAAAAATATTATGCTATGGAAAACATCCGCGGTAGCAGGAGAGGCGTTTCCGCGGTGCTGCGTTTTTTCTTTGCGCTTATACCTCCTGCTTCACGATATCCACGGCGTTTAACCTTACTTGTGTGCCGCTGCGGAGCGAGTAGGGGATCTCCGCCACCTGGTCCGTGTATTTGATCAGCTCTTCCACCGCTTCGCGGGGCGCGGAAGACTCAAGCCGGATGTCGTACCGGATGTTCTTTGCCAGCGCGGGTTCGCCGCTCCAGTCGCCGTTCACGATAATTTCCACATGCGCGATGTCGATGCCGCGGATGGCGGCTTCCCGGTACAGGTCGTTGCAAACGCTCGCGCCGATCGCCATCATAAAAAGCTCTTCGCCGCTGAACCCGATGCCCAGCCCGCCGGCTCTCGGCGTGCGGTCTATCACAACGCTGCGCGGTCCCGCCCATCCCGCCGCTGCGCTGGTTTCGTGGATTGTTTTGATATGTACCTGCATAGTATTAATGTACGCAAAGTTGGGCTTATAACAAAAAAAAGCCTCCCGGGAACGGGAGGCGCTGTAAAAGCATGAGCTACATCGAATGCATGTATTACTTAGTCCAGGTTGACGAGTTTATCTTTCGGGTATTTGACGGTGTACTGCAGCTGCATTTTCTTTTCTTCTTTTGGTGAAATGCCGAGGCTCCAGGTAACGATCTGCGAAACGGGATCGAGGCTGGCGCCGCTATAGGATACCTTGCTCACTTCCACGTCGCCCTGCGCGGCCATGGGCGCCTGGTCTTCTATCACAATGCGGATGGGTTCCTGTTTGTTGTTGCGTACGCTGATCTCCCAGTTGCGCACGGCGGTTTGATTGTTGCCGAGGAACTGGTGTTTGGAGAACTGTTTTTGCAGCTTGCGGTTGATCACGATGTTTTTGTCGCGGCCCAGCGAAACGTACAGCGTGTCGCGGGCGTTTTGCAGGTTGAGCAGCGATTTGCCGAGATAAGTGCCTTCGAAATAAATGCTGGCCTCGCCTTCGAGCAGGTTCAGTTCTTCCCAGCCCGTAACCCCCGCGATGAGGTAAGCGGCGGCATCCAGCTTGGGCACGGCGTGGTATTCGTAGCTGGCGGGCACGGTATGCTGACCGATAGCCACGGCGTAAGGTTTGCCGTCGGACAGAACAGTATATGGCAGCTCGATGTCGAAGGTGACATTGGTAGCATGAAAGCTGGCGGACACGTCGAGCGGGATGTCTTCCCGCTGCTGCGGGGCGGGGGCGGAAGTACCGCGTATGGCAACGCCCGCGAGACGGCCTTCCAACGCCCCGGTCAGCTTTGTTTTTTTCTGTCTGCCATATCCTACCACTATTACGTCCTCGAGAGCTTTGGGATTTTCCTGCAGCACAATGGGCAGATGTTCGCCGTTAATAGTGATATGGCGGGTACCGTAACCGATGAAACTAACGTCCAGCGTTTTGGCGCCCGGCGGCAGCTGCAGCGTAAATTCGCCGTTTTCGTTGGTAACGGTGCCGACTGTACGATTTGGTATGCGCACGGTGGCGCCATGAACGGGTTTGCCGGAAATGTCCGTCACGCGGCCGCTTACCTGGGCCTGCTCTGCCGCGAGGGCGTTGTTGCGGGCTTGCAGCAGCGCCTGCATGCTGCCGAAAGTGTGGAGGTACCATGGGCTCAGTTCAGGTTTCTGGCCGTTCTCGGAAGGGTTGCCGCTGGAAAGACTGAGTTTTACGTTCCTCCAGTTTTCGCCGCATTGCTGGTAAACATTGGCTTTGTAAGCCAGCTCCATCGGCCGGCTGATATTTTCGACGCGCAGCTCGTAGGAGGGGAACCAGCCGGCGTTCTTAACGAGGTAACGAAGCGTGAGCTTGCCGCTGATGTTTTCTTTGGAAGAAACGGTGATGAGCAGGTCGGTGCTGGAAGCGTCTTTCGATTCCCGCAATGCCGCGCGCTGCCGGTTGTTTTTGACGATGTCCTCGTTCAGCTGCCGGATATTGGCCTGTATGGCAAGCTGCTGGTCGAGCACTTCGGTAAGGCGGCTGCGCTGGAAGTCCAGCGCTTCTTGGAGATCGGCGGTTTTAAGCCCGGTATTGGTGCCGCGCAGGTCCTGGTTCTTTTTCAGCATTTCTTCTTCTTCCTTAAAAACCGATTCTTTATTTTTTTCGCGACGGAGCTTTTCTTCCAGCGCTTCCAGGTCTTTTTGGAGCTTCAGGAGCGCTTCCTGGGGCTGCTGCTGGTTGTGTATGAAACTTTTTTCGCGGGAAACGGAAAGGATGGTGAAAGCGCCTTTTCCCTGCACCTGTATGCTTTTTTCTTCCAGCTCCGGCGAAATGCCGGGGAATACAAGCGTAGTAGTGCCGGAAGGTATACTGGCGGAAGCGGTGCGGGTGATCTGCGCGCCCTGCAGGAATACGGTCACGCTTTCGATGGAAGAATTGACGTTGAGCCTTTTCGTTTGTGCGAAAACGTTAGCATGCAGCAATGAAAGTACAAGGATGTAAAACGATTTGTTCATACCGTGTGTTTACGGTCAGGATGCATTTTTTTTCCTTATTCCATAAACGCCGGCA
>JBQCFV010000431.1:0-4581 GCA_051958695.1 Chitinophaga sp.
ATGAGGCCGGGCACTTTGCCGGCGAGGGAATTGATCACATTCGTTTCGCGGGCGCGTTTCATATCGTCGCCGTCCACTTCCGCATGGGCGTAACCCAATGCGCGCGCTTCCCTGCGGATGCCCAGCGCGGTCACCACCACGGTGCCGAGATCGGTCACTTTTTCTTTCATGGTCACGGTCATCAATGTTCCTTCCGCACCGGCGGTGCGTACCTGCCGTTCAAAGCCGATCATGGAAAACTCGATGTGGTCGCCCGCCGCCGCGTCTATGCTGAAAACGCCGTCCGGCGCGGTATGCACGGCTTTCCTCAACCGCTGGTTGTGCACGGTCACCCCGGGCAGCGGTTCGTTCTTTTCATTCGTCACCTTGCCGTGCAGCCTGAAACCGGCCGGCTCGCCGGATGGACGGATCATCACGATGTTGTCCGTAATGCGGTAATTGGAATTGATGGCTTTGCAAAGCCTGGCCACCACATCGTCCAGCCGCTGGTTGTCGATCTTCAAACGGATGGGCATGTCTTCTTTGATGCCGGAGGGGTTGTAGGAGAACCGGACGTTGGCGGCCTGTTCTATCTGCCTGAAAACGCTGGACAGCGCGGTGTTTTCCCAGTTGAACGAATACACCGGCTGTTGCGCCCTGGTGGCTGTACTGATGGTGAGGCATAGCCATAGCAATGCCGGCATCATACATGAACGTGGTATAGTTCTCTTCATGTATAAAGGATTTAGGATCTTGAAAAATTGCGTCCTGTCTAAAAGCGGATCACCACCTCGTTGCGCTCCAGGCGGTAGGTAAAATTGTTGGTAAAGCTGATGGCGTCCAGTACTACATTCAATTGCTGATCGTGGAATATGCCGGTAAACAATACTTTGCCGGCAGGGCGTTTTTCCAGCCGCACGTTTACGCCGTAATGTTCTTTTAATATCGCGGTGATCTCATCCAGGTCGGCGTTGGCGAACTCCACTTTGCGGCTGATCCAGTCCTGCATTTCCTGTTGACGGAACACTTCCTTCCTGAGCGGCGCGCCGTTTTCCACCAGGGCTTCCTCACCGGGCTTCAGCTCGATCGCTTTGGCGTCCGCTTCCACGCGCACTTTGCCGCTGGCGAGCATCACCCGCGCATCTTCGCCGTAGCAGCGCACTTTAAATGCGGTGCCCAGCACGGTGGTGGCGGCTTTGCGCGTTACTACGGTAAAAGGCAGGTTGGTATTGGATTCTACGGTGAAAAATGCTTCGCCTTCGAGGTATACGTTACGGTCTTTTTTTCCAAAGCCGTCGCTGAGCTGAATGGTGCTGGCGGTGCTCAGCAATACCTGCGAGCCGTCGGGAAGCCGGAGCGTTTTACGGTTTTGCAGGTCCGTCTGCGCCAGGGTATTATAATGAACGGTGTGTTTGCCGGTATCCTGGAAAAGCAGGAATGCGGAGGCTGCGATAATTGCTATGCCGGCGGCGGCTATCCAACGGTAAGGCAGCCTGCGCACACGTGCGGGTGCGGCTTCTTCCTGCGCGTCGATGCTTTCTTTCAAACGTTCCAGCGCGGCGGCCTTTAACGAAACGGGCGGGTATCCTTGCATAAGGTGGAATAGTTCTCGGGCGCGGTCCGCCTCGGGCCGCTGCGCGGGGAAGTTGCGCAGCAGCTCTTCCCAGTATTGTACGTCCGCAACGGGCGCGCCTTTGCAATAATGGATAAATGATGTGTCGAGCAGCAGTTCTTCTGCCGTTTGATGCGAATATTGCATGTGCTGATCTGGTTGATGCATACAAGTGCGGGAAAGCGTTCGTTTTTACCAACGAAATCCAAAAAATAATTTATTTTACTTCAGATCAACCAAAAAGAACCGTTCTCATCGGCAGATGAACAACCCTCAACGCCACGAAAAAATAGCGAAGAACTGGCAACTGCTTGCCGCGGGGGACCGTCAGGGCCTGTACGAATGTTTTGACCTGTTTTACGACGACCTTTTCCGCCTGGGCGTTTCCCTTTACCGCGACGTAGACCTTGTGCAGGGCTGCATCAACGAGCTCTTCCTGGAGCTCTGGAAAATAAGGGAGCGGCTGAGCGGCGTGCGGAACGTTCAGCAATACGTGATCACTATCTTCAAACGCATCCTTTACAGATCCACCGGCGACCGCCGGGAAGTGCCGTTCGACGAAACCGCGCATGCCGGGCTCACGCAATCGTCGTACGAAGAAATGCTGATCGAGATACAGACGGACGAAAATATCAAAGCGCGGCTGCAGCTTGCGTTGAAACAGCTCTCCGGCCGGCAGCTGCAGCTGGTGCAATTACGCTATTTCGAAGGGCGGGGTTTTAAAGAGATCGCGGAAGTAACGGGGCTTACCGAACGCACGGTGTATAACACGCTGCATAATGCGTTGCAGGTGCTTCGCAGGGAAATGAACTGAAGCGTTACTGCTTTTTACCTGCGGGAGCCGTCCGTGTTTTTCAAACAGACTGAAGCATTGTCAGCTTTTCTTCCCAAAATCAATTTTAATGCATTTTACGCAAATATCGGACGCATACCATTTAAACCATAATGGAAACGGAACGGAACAAATGCGTTAATGCCGGCTGACGGGTTAACAGGTCAAACCAGCCCCTCGCTTTTTGGATAATCGAAGAAAAGAAAACGTTTTTTGGCCCGGTCGAACTCTTCCCAGTGGTCCGTATCCGCCTCAATACCAAAAATGCCCGTAGTGGGCACATTGTCTATCCTGATCTCTTCGGTGAGGTAATTGGCGAAATCCGTAATACCGGGATTGTGGGCAAAAATGGCAACGTTGTTAAAATCGTCGTCTATTTTGGTGATCACTTTCAGGAAAGTGGAAGCATAGCAGAGGTACAGCTCGTCTTCCAGCAGGATAGCCTCTTTGGGGTATTTCCATTCTTTGGCCATGATGCGGGCGGTAGAGCGGGCGCGTTTTGCAGGGCTGGAAATGATAAGCTCGGGCACGACTCCCCGGGAGAGCAGCCTGGTGGCCATTTCCGGGGCATTCTCCTTCCCGCGTTTGTTCAGCGGGCGGTCAAAATCGTCCATTTCCGGATCGTTCCAGCTGGACTTGGCGTGACGGATCAACAGTAATGTTTTCATACACATTGTAAACAATTGAGTATAAACACTATCCTAAAATACGCCTTTTTCGCCGGAGCGAAAAAAACAAGCCCGATTTAAAGTAAAATTAACACTGCGTTGGGAGATCAGTACCCGCGTTCGTTCTTGCCCTCCATATAGTTCATGAACGCCTTGTTTACCACGCGGTTACCGCCGGGGGTGGGGTAATTGCCGGTAAAGTACCAGTCGCCTAGGTTGCTCGGACAGCTGGCGTGGAGGCTTTCGATGTTCTGGTAGATCACTTCCACGTTGGCCTTGATGTCTACCGGGGTGATGATCTGGGCGATCTTCGCGGATATTTCTTCGGGGGTGAAGGGTTTGTAGACGTTCTTCACCACGTTCTGCGCATGAAGCGTATTGGTCCTTTCCAGCTCTTTGCAAAGGCCGTAAGCCTCCTGCAATATGTATTCCTTGCCCTGCTCGCGCAGCAGCGCGATGGCGGCCTGGAAGGCGACAAATTCGCCCATCTTGCTCATGTCTATGCCGTAGCAGTCCGGGTAGCGGATCTGCGGTGCGGAGCTCATTACGATGATGCGTTTGGGTCCCAGGCGGTCCAACATTTTGATGATGCTTTCGCGCAGGGTGGTGCCGCGTACGATGGAGTCGTCTATCACTACCAGCGTATCGGTGCCGGGCCGCACGGTGCCGTAGGTGATGTCGTATACGTGCTGCACCATTTCGTTGCGGCTGGAATCTTCGGTGATGAAGGTGCGCATCTTCACATCCTTGATGGCGATCTTGTCTATGCGCACGCGGCGGTTCACCATTTCGGAGAGTTTTTCTTCATCGAAATCCTTGCCCCAGCTCATGATCCTCTCCACCTTGATGCGGTTCAGGTAATCTTCCAGTCCTTTGATGAGGCCGTAGAAGGCCACTTCGGCGGTGTTGGGGATGAAGGAGAAGATGGTCTTGCGCAGGTCGTTGTCGATCGCTTTGAGCACGGTTTCGGAGAGGTGATAACCGAGCGCCGAACGTTCCTTGTAAATTTTTTCGTCGTTGCCGCGGGAGAAATAGATGCGCTCAAAGCTGCAGGCGCGGCGTTCTTTCGCGGGAATGATCTCTTCGATGCTGTATTCGCCGTTTTCCTTTACGATCAGCGCGGTGCCGGGCATCAGCTCCATCACTTCGTTCTCGCCTACGTTGAAGGTGGTGCGGATGGCGGCCCTTTCGGAAGCGGCCACGATCACGTCGTCGTTCACGTAGTAGTAGGAAGGACGGATGCCGTGCGGGTCGCGGATCACGAAGGAATCGCCGGAACCGATGAGGCCGCATACGTGGTAACCGCCGTCGAACATGCTGAAAGCCTGCTGCAGGATGGCTTTTACGTCAAGACCGTTCTGCCGCGCCTCATCTTCCTTGTTGAGAAAATGGGCCACTACTTCGAGCATGGCCGCCAGATCGCTGTTCTTATGCGGCTCGCCGGGCGATACCTTTACGAATTTGAAAAGCTCGTCCACGTTCACCAGGTT
>JBQCFV010000432.1:0-5464 GCA_051958695.1 Chitinophaga sp.
TGCTGTCCAAAGCGCTTAATTTCCTGAAAAAGCATAGCGAAGGGCTCAAATGCCTCCTTTTTTTCGTTTGTGCAACTTGTTTATTTGTAATTAGTTATAAGAATTTTTAAAAAAAGAAGGAAAAAGGCGCTAAGATTTTACCCGTTTCCTGCTTTACCATATAAGTATCGATAATGACATTCAGCAATTTCACGACGCAAGATTTTTTGCAACACCCTGAGTTCCGCAAATGGGTGCTTGAACAGGACGAAGCCGCCGCCGCTGCCTGGGAAACCTGGCTGCGGGAGCATCCTGGAAAGGAAAGTGAGCTGCTGGAAGCAAAGGGGATATTGCTGGCTTTACACGCCAATACATATACACCGCCTGAAAGCGCGGAAGCGGAGACATGGGAAAGGATCATGCGCAGCATGGAAGAAGGCCCCAAAGTAGTGCCGATGCCCGCCGCGAAACGCCGCCGTTCCCTTGCCCTGAGGCTGGGATATGCAGCGGCGGCCGCGGGTCTGATCGCGCTGGCCGCGATGTGGCTGATGAAGCCGGAAGAGATCAGTTTCCGTACGGCGCAGGGCGAAATAAAGACCATTGAACTGCCGGACCACTCGGTGATCAGGCTGAACGGCAACTCCGGCATCAGTTACAAAGAAGACTGGGGGAAAGGAGTGATGAGAGAAGTGCACCTGAGCGGCGAAGCGTTCTTTACCGTTACGCAGCAGGCCGGTGCGGAGCCATTCATCGTGCATACGGACGATCTTGACATCCGCGTGCTGGGCACTTCGTTCAACGTGAACACCCGCCGCCAGGCCACGCAGGTGGTGCTGAGCAACGGCAAGGTGCAGCTGGTGCCGAACGGCCGCAAAAAAAATACGGCGCCCATCACCATGAAGCCCGGCGATATGGTCGTGTATTCCGCGGCCACTACTTCGGTGCTGGTGAACAAACAGGTGGAGCCGGAAAATTATTGCTCATGGCGCAACAGCGTGCTCGAATTTACCGATGCGCCCATCAGGGACGTGGTGCGGGCATTGCAGGAGAACATGGGCGTGACCATCGAGCCGGAAGACGCCGGTCTCGGCGGCCAGACCTTTACAGGAAGCATACCATTAGACGATATCGGGATTTTCTTTAAAACGATCTCCCGCACATTTGAGGTAGAGATAGAAAAAACAGGACCGAAATCATACCGGATCAGCAAGCATAACTAAGCGCAGCTAATTAATGGTGTTTCCCGCGGAACGCGGGCTATGTCGATATAAATTCCCGTAACGAGCGGGGCGGGCTATGCCATGCCTGGAAGTGGGGAAATTCAGGAAACAATCAACAACCAACCAAAAATCTATTGTTATGGTAGAATTTTACGCCGGGAAATTTCGAAAAAGCCTGGCCCTGGTTTTACTGCTGCCGATGGCGGCGTTGAGCGGGGGCGCAAGTGCCGCGGCATGGGCTTCGCCCGGGTATTTTGAGATGCAAAGCAATCCCTCCGACGGCAAGCCTTTGCCGCTGAAGGACGTGCTGGTGCAGATAGAGCAGCAATACAAAGTGCGCATCAACTACATCGGCAACACCATCCAGGGCGTTCAGGTGAAAAAGCCCGCCGCGCGCAAAAACGGCGAGCGCATGGAGGACTATCTCAACCAGTTTCTCATGCCCGCAGGGCTGAGAGCGGAACAGGCGGCGCTTGGCCAGTTCATCATTTACAAATTCGAAAATCAGAAACCAACCGTTCCCAAAAACAATACCCCGGCGGGCGAAGCAACCGCCGCCAGTCAGCCTTTGCAGCTGGAAGCCGTAAAGGCGCAGCAGGCAAGCGTTACAGGGCAGGTAACCGAGGAATCCGGCGTGCCGCTGCCCGGTGTTACCGTGGTGGTGAAAGGCACTTTCAACGGCGCCAAGACCAACGACAAAGGACGGTACACCCTCAGCAACGTACAGAAGGACGCTGTTCTCGTGTTCAGCTATCTCGGCTACAAAACGCAGGAAATAAAAGTGAACGGCCGCAGCACGCTCGACGTGAAGCTGCTCACCGATGTGCAGTCCATGAAAGATTTCGTGGTGAACGGTTACCAGAAACTTAAAAAAGAAAGCTACACCGGCTCCGCCATCGTGATCACCGGCGAAGAGATCAAACGTTTCAACCCGCAGAACATTCTCGCGAGCATACAGGCGTACGATCCTTCGTTCCGCATCGTGGAGAACAATCTCGCGGGCTCCAATCCCAACGCGCTTCCCAACATCAATGTAAGAGGCGCCACCGCGGTGCCTGCGGGCGACCCGAAATTGCTCTCGCGCAGTTCGCTAGCTACCGTCACCAACCTTCCCATGTTCATGCTCGACGGTTACCAGGTGGGCATTCAAACCATTTACGACCTGGACGTGAACCGCATTGAAATGATCACCCTGCTGAAAGACGCCGCGGCCACCGCTATTTACGGCTCCCGCGCTTCCAACGGCATCGTGGTGATCACGACCAAGCTCCCGAAAGAAGGCGCGCTGGAAGTGTATTACAATTACGAGCTGAACGTGACCGCGCCTGACCTCACCGCTTACAAGGTGCTGAACGCGGAAGAGAAGCTGGAATACGAGCGCCTGGCCGGCCTGTATTCCTCCAATGCTATCGACTCCCCGGACGAGCTGGCGAAAAAATATTACGCAAAAAGAGCGAACGTGCTTTCCGGCGTAAACACTTACTGGCTCAGCCAGCCGCTCAGCACGGACCTCGGCCATAAACATTCCATCAGCCTGCAGGGCGGCAGCCCTTCCATCCGCTATGGCGTGGATGCCCGCTACCAGACGAATAACGGGGTGATGAAAGGCTCCGGCAGGGACCGTTACAGTCTTGCCAACAGTCTTTCCTACAACCTGAAAAATAACAAGCTGCTTTTCCGCAACAGCTTCACCATTTCGCAGGTGAACGGCACGGAATCGCCATACGGGCTGTTTTCGGACTATGTGCGCATGAACCCGTATTACCCGCGCACCGATTCCGCCGGAAGGATCACGGCTACCGTTGACCAGTGGAACTATCTCAGCAACGAGGACCGTGTGAGCGGCGACCGCGTGCTGGCCCCCGTGTTTAACCCGCTGTATGAAGCGACCACCGGCGGTTTCAATAAATCGGAATACACGGAGTTCATCGACAACTTCGCGATGGAGTACAACCCGAACGCGGCGTGGAGGATCAACGGCAATATCAGTCTTACCAAACGCAAAAGCACGGACGACCGTTTTGTATCGCCGCTGAGCAACCAGTTCTATTACGACAAAGGCGATGCGCTGAAAGACCGCGGCCGTTATTATTATAAAACCATCCAGGAAACGCAGGTGGACGGAAGCCTGACCGTGAACTACAACAAAACGCTGGCAGGTTCCCACTTCCTCAACTTCTCGCTGGGCACCAACCTGCAGGCCGCCAAATACACCGGCCGCGAATTTGTGGCGCAGGGCTTTACCAACGACCGTTTCACCGACGTATCGTTCGCACGCGGCTATGAGAGAGACAGGGCGCCAACCGGTTCCATCACCGAACAAAGGCTGATCGGCGCGTTCCTTTCCATGAACTATTCTTACCAGAACCGCTTCCTGATGGATGGTACCGTACGCGTGGACGGCTCCAGCAAATTCGGTTCAGAATCGCGCATGGCGCCTTTCTGGAGCTACGGCCTCGGCTGGAACCTGCACAACGAAAAGTTCATGCGCAACACCGTGTTCAACCAGCTGCGCATCAAAGCCACCACCGGTCTTACCGGCGATGTGAGCTTCCCCGCGTACCTGTCCAACACCACGTATAACTATTACACCTCCGACTGGTACTCCACCGGCGTGGGCGCGGTGTTCGCGGGCTACGGCAACTCAAAGCTGAAATGGCAGCGCACGCGCAACTACGACCTCAGCATGGAGATCTCCATGTTCAAAGACCGTCTTTATATTTCTCCACGTTATTACCACAAACTTACCCGCGACCTGCTCACCGATGTGAACGTTGCGCCGAGCACCGGTTTCAGCCAGTACAAGGAAAACCTCGGCGAGATGGTGAACAAAGGCTTCGAGATTTATTTCCGCGCCAACGTGCTGCGCGGCAAAGACTGGTCGGTGAACCTCAACGCCAACCTCGGCAGCAACACCAACATCATCACGAAGATCTCCAACTCGCTGAAAAGCTACAACGACGAGGTGAACAAGAACCAGCAAAGCGACTCCTCGCTCAGAACGCGGCCGCTGCTGCGCTTCCAGGAAGGCCAGAGCCTCAACACCATTTACGCGGTGAAAAGCCTCGGCATCGATCCTGAGAACGGGCGCGAGATATTCCTTCGTCCCGACGGCACCACCACCTACGATTACGACGTACGCAACACCGTGCCGGTTGGCGATATGACGCCCGACTTCGACGGCTACTTCGGCGGCAGCTTCGTGTACCGCAGCTTTATGGTCGAGTTCAGCTTCTACGCCAAAGTAGGCGGCGACATCTATAACCAGACGCTTATCGACCGCGTGGAGAACGCCGATCCGAGATATAACGTAGACAGCCGTGTGCTTACCGAAAGATGGCGCAAACCCGGTGACCGCACTTTTTACAAGGATATCGCCGACCTCTCGACCACCAAGGCCACCAGCCGTTTTGTGCAAAAAGAGAACAGGCTTGAGTTCAAAAGCGTTTACGCTTCATGGGAAGCGCCGGCCAGCCTGTACAAACGCCTGAAGATGAAAAGCCTCCGCGTGGCGCTCAACCTCAACGACCTGGCCTATTGGTCCAGCCTGCAGATCGAGCGCGGCATCGACTATCCCTTTGCCCGGAGCTTCACCTTTTCATTAGCCACCAGATTCTAAAAAAGACTGACATGAAGCAATACCTGATAACGATCATCACCATATGCACGCTCGCTTCCTGCAGCAAGTGGCTGGACGTAACGCCCGCCTCGGAAGTGAGCAAGGATGCGCTGTTCAGCACCGAAGACGGCTTCAAGGAAGCGGTGAACGGGCTGTACGGCAGGCTGACCAAAGAAGACCTGTTCGGCCGCGAGCTCACCGCCGGCACGATCGACGCGCTGGCGCAGAACTACTCCACGGACGTAAACGATCCCTGGAGGTATCGCCAGACGATGCTGTACAATTTCCGGGACCAGTATTTTATGGAACGCCGCGACGCGATATGGAAAGGGCTTTACAACGTGATCGCCAACGCGAACCTGATACTCGAGAACGTCGACGAAAAAAAGGGCCTGTTCAAAGACGGCAACTACGCGCTGGTAAAAGGCGAGGCCCTGGCCATGCGCGCATACTGTCACTTCGACGCGCTGCGCCTGTTCGCCGAATCGTACCTGGTGAACAAAAACGGCAAAGGCATTCCGTATACCACCACTTTCAGCAACCAGACGCCGCAGTTGTATAAAGTGGAAGACGCGGTGAACATGGTGATAAAAGACCTGCTGGAAGCAAAAGAGCTGCTGCAAGCCGATCCCATCCGCATGCCGGG
>JBQCFV010000433.1:0-3058 GCA_051958695.1 Chitinophaga sp.
CGGCCTGGACGTGCTGATCCTGCCTGACGGGCATTATTCCGCGCTGGCGGACAAACAGGCCGTTTCGCGGCTCAAAGACTGGGTGAGCGCTGGCGGCAGGCTGAGTGCGCTGGAAGACGCCGTAGTGCAGCTCGCGCAGGGCGAATGGGGTTTCTCCCTGAAAAAAGAAGAAGAGGAAAACGATAAGGATAAAAAAGAAACGGAGAAAAAAGACCCGTACCTGCCGCTGAAAACCTACGCCAACCGCGAGCGCGAAAGCGTTTCGCAATTCATTCCAGGGGCCATCTACAAAGTACATATGGACCATACGCACCCGCTGGCATTCGGCTATCCCGATTATTATTACACGCTCAAGCAAAGCGACAAGCTCGTACAGTTCATCGAAAGCGGCGGCTGGAACGTGGGCGTGCTGAAGCAGAACGATTATCTCACGGGTTTCGTGGGCGCGCAAACAAAGCTCAGGCTCAAGGACGGCACTTTGTTCGGCGTAAAGGAAATGGGCAGCGGCGAGATCGTTTTGCTGACGGATAACCCGTTATTCAGGAGCTTTTGGGAGAATGGTAAATTGCTGTTTGGCAATGCGGTCTTTATGGTGGGACAATAAAGGAATATCAGATAAGAAAGGGGCGTATCAAACTTTGATACGCCCCTTCGCTTTGAGTATGAGCTGATCTTACATCTTCCGTTTAATACCGCAACCCACGGACGCGGTAGCGGTTACCGGCACCGGTTTCCCCGAGGTCATGGCAGTAATGGCGTTCTGCAGGTAATGGATCTTCACGTTCGCTTCGCTGCCTGGATTGTCGTCTATAGCGCCTTTGTACACCAGCGTAGCGTCTTTGTTAAAAAGATAACATTCCGGCGTACGGTCGGCGGCAAATGCGTCCGCGATCTGGTTGTTTTTGTCCACCACGTAAGGCCAGGCGTACCGCTGTCCTTTCCCGTAGCTTTGCATAGCCTGGTAAGAGTCGGCACCCGTGCGTTCGGCTTCATTGGAATTGATCAGGATCACGCCGATGTTGTTCTTCAGCGCAAACTGGCAGATCGCGCGTGTTCGGGCCTGGTTCCGTTTCACGTACGGGCAGGTATTGCAGCTGAACATGACCAGCAGGCCATTGCTTTTCTTAACGTCGTTCAATGAAAATTCCCTGCCGGAGATATCCTTCATTTTGATATCTGCCTTCGGCAGTTTCGCCCCGATATCCAACGTATCGGGAAAACGGAATGCCACTAGCGAAAGCACTGCCAGAAGCAGTAAAAGAACTTGCTTTTTCATAGGCTCCCATGTTTGGTTCAGTATGAAATTAAGGCTTTTGGGAGGGATTAAAAAGCCATTCATCCCAATTTGAAAATCTTCAGCGGAATGTTGAGATGATATTGGTAAACAGATTACGAAAGTCCCTGTAACTCAGGCGCTTCCTCCAACTCGCGCTCTGCCGCCATTTCACGCAAAGTGCTGATGCTGGTATTCAGTTCAAAACCGATCAGCAGTATGAACGAATTGAAATAAACGACGAGCATCAGCACGAGGATCGTACCAATGGAACCGTAGATCTGGTTGTATTGCGCAAAATTCGTCACCCAGAAAGAAAAGCCGAGCGTGACCACGATCATGGAAATCGTGGCGAAAGTGGAGCCCGCGGAAATAAATTTCCATTTCTTTTTAGTGGCCGGTCCCCAGCGGTAGATCACGGAAATGATGGAAAAGAACAGCAATACGATCAGCACCCAGCGCACCATGCCGATGGAAAACTGCGAAACGGTTTCGGTGATGCCCAACTTCTGGAGGATCATTTTCAGGATCGCGCCCTGCGTGATGATAAGCACAACGGTAACCAGCAACAGCAGCACCAGGAACATGGTCAGCATCAATGCTGTAAGCCTCGTCTGCCACCAGGTGCGCTGTTTGAACCCCGGCAGCAGCTTGTCGAACGAGCGCAGCATGCCCATCACGCCGTTGGACGAATAATAGAAGCTGAGCACGAACGCGAAAGACAGCAGGGTGTTGCGCTGCGTGTAGAGAAAGTCGTGGATCATATCGCGCACGATGATATAGCTGCTGTAATTGGGCGTGAGGCTTTCCGCGAGATCGTATAACGTGGGCTCAACGTTCTGTAAAGGAATGAAGGGCACAAGGGTGAAAAGGAAGATAAAGAACGGCGGTATGGCCAGCAGGAAGTTGAATGAAATGGAAGCGGCGCGTTCTGCAAGACTTTCTTTCGCCGTTTCTTTCAGGAAAAAAACGATCACATCGTACAGCGGCGCACGGTCGAACCCCGGCAACACCAGCGATTTGCTTTTATGGATCACCCATTTCGCGGGTTTGGAACCAAGAATGATTTTTTCTACATCGATCATCCGGGGATTTTGTTGGACCGTTGTAAAAATACGAAGAATGGGTTATTTAATTCCCCTTGCGTTCAATTCCTTCTGGTAGGTACGCGCGTTTTTCAGATGTTCCGCAAAAGTGGACGCGAATGCGTGATAACCGCTGCCATCGGCCTTTGCGCAGAAGTAGAGATATTCCGTGTCCGCAGGTTCGAGCACCGCCTCGATGGATTTTACCGAAGGCGTGCAGATGGGGCCGGGGGGAAGACCGGCATAACGGTAAGTGTTATACGGAGAATCAAATTCGAGATAAGAGCCCCAGATGCGTTTGAGGGCGAAGTTTTTCATCGCGAATTTTACGGTGGGGTCTGCGCCGAGGCGCATGCCTTTCTTCAGCCTGTTGAGGTATACGCTGGCGATGCTGGGTTTTTCGTCGTGGCGGTTGGTTTCTTCTTCCACGATGGAAGCGAGGGTGACCACTTCGGTGGGCGTAAGCCCGAGTTTGGCGGCTTTGGCCTTGCGTTCGTCCGTCCAGAAGCGGGCGTACGTGTTTTCGAGCTTTTCAAATACTTTGCCGGCGGAGGTGTTCCAGTAAAATTCGTAGGTATCAGGCATTACGGCGGCCATTACGGTTTGCGTGTCGAGACCGAACTGGCGGAGATACACGCCGTCGTTCATGATGGCGCGGAGCGAGGCGGAATCGGCTTCCAGCTGCGAGGAGACGAGCCGG
>JBQCFV010000434.1:0-3654 GCA_051958695.1 Chitinophaga sp.
CGTCCTTCACTTTCGCCTGGCCGCCGAGCTTTCCTTCGGAGCCTACTTCGCGCGCCACGCGCGTTACTTCCATGGAAAAGCTGTTGAGCTGCTTCACCATGCGGTTCACGTCGCCGGCTATACGGGCAAATTCGCCCTGCAGCACGTTGTCTTCTATCTGCAGTTTCATTTCGGCGGAGAGGTCGCCTTTGGCCACGGAGCTGATCACATGCGCGATCTCGATGGTGGGATATACCAGGTCGGAGATAAGACTGTTGATGGAGCCTACGGAAGCGAGCCAGGCGCCTTTGGCGGTGCGGGGCATCTGCACGCGGTGGTTGAGCTTGCCCTGTTTGCCGATGGTGTTGCGCGCAAGGTGCAGCTCTTCCACAAAGGTTTCGTTATAAAAGATGATCTCGTTCATGACGTCGCAGATCTTTCCGCCAAGCCCTGTTTTGTCCACCGGCATACGCGCGGCGAAATTTCCGTTCCGCACTTCGGTCAATACCCTTAAAAGTTCGCTGAGATCAAATTCGTCGTGGTTGTTCATAGGGGAAGAATGGGGATTTTTTTCCACACTTCGGTTTTTGGGAGCATCCGCCTCCCCGTTTTTTTTCGGTGAATTCATTGTAAAGGTATTAGCGCGTATAGGTGGATTTAATTATTTAGCAATGCATATCTGTTTGACTTCGCAATTTCAAAACAAGTGTTAATTTTGTGCGTCAACCACTTTCAACGTTTGCATATATGCAATTTCCAGGCCACGCAACCCCGTTCATCGTTCTGGCTGAGGACGATCAGGACGACCAGGAGATGTTGCAACTCGCCTTCCGGGAATTAAACCCGGCAATGCCCATCGTTTGCCTGTCCAACGGCAAAAAATTCATACATTGGCTCGAAGAGCAGCCGGACGACCAGTTACCGTCCGTGATCGTGCTGGATTACAACCTGCCCGAGATGAACGGCGCGGAGATCATGCAGCTGATGGAGCCGGAGGAGCGGCTGCGCGACATCCCGAAGATCATCTGGAGCACCTCCAATTCTCCCGTGTTCCGCAATATTTGTATGGGCCTGGGAGCCAGCGACTACATCGCCAAGCCCTGCGACCTGGCATCGTACATGGCTATTGCGCGGCATATCCTGACATTTGTCTGAATCTTTTTTTATTTTAAGGGTTTGAATACAAACCCTGCGCATGAACAAGCTCATTACCCTCGCGTTCGCCCTTTTATTTCCCGTTTCCCTGTTCTCCCAGGAACGCAGGCACGACCGCCGGCTCGAAAAGGCATTGACCGCTATGGCAGCCGATTTTAAAGGCACCGCCGGTATCTACGTGCTGCATGTGCGCAGCGGCCGTTTTGCCGCCGTGAACGCAGACACCATTTTCCCTACCGCCAGCATCGTGAAAGTGCCTTTACTGGTAGGTCTTTTCAACAAGATAGAAAAAGGGGAGCTGCAATGGCACCAGCCGCTGGTGTACCGCGATTCCGCGAAGTACGGCGGCTCCGGCCTGATGCAGTTCTTCAAGGACAGCTCCGCCACCGAGCTGAGCGTGCTTGCCGCTTTGATGATGGCGTACAGCGACAATACCACCTCGCTCTGGAACCAGGCGCTGGCGGGTGGCGGCGCGCAGGTGAACCTGCTGATGGAGCAATACGGCCTGAAAGACACCCGCGTAAATTCCCGCACGCCGGGGCGCGAGAAGAACCGGGAAGTATTCGGCTGGGGGCAGACCACGCCGCGGGAAATGAGCACGCTGCTGCTGAAGATCCGCAGGGGTGAAGTGATCAGCAAAGGCGCCAGCGAGCGGATGTACCGGCTGATGACAAAAGGGTATTACGACGAACAGGCCGTGTCTGAAATACCGCCTTACGTGCAGGTGGCCGCCAAAACCGGCTCGGTGAACGAATCGCGCTCGGAGCTGGCGCTGGTGAACGCTCCGCACGGCGATTACGTGTTTTACGTAGGCACGAAAAATATCAAAGACCAGCGCTGGGAAGCCGACAACGAGGCCGTGCAGCTGATCCGCAAGGTGAGCGCTTACCTTTGGGCGTATTACGAACCAAAGAGCGGCTGGAAACCTTCCTGGGACGTACTGAAAAAATAGAACGGATGGAAGCCATCATCGCATTGCATAACGTACAAAAGCATTACCAGGATTTTCCCGTCCTCAACATCCCGCAGCTGGAGCTGCCGGCCGGCGTTTACTGGATGCAGGGGAACAACGGCGCGGGCAAGACCACCTGCATGAAAGTAATGTCCGGCCTGGTGCCGTTCAAAGGGGAGATCGTGCTGCGGGGCAATATCAGCAGCCGGCGGCAGCCCGTGCAGTTCCGGCGGCTGATCAATTACGCGGAAGCGGAGCCTTTGTACCCTTCCTTTCTCACGGGGCGCGACCTGCTGGAGCTGTACCTGGTCACGACAGGCGGGGACAGGGCGCTGGTAACGCAGCACGGCGTACGGCTGGGGGTGAACGAATATATGCACAACCCCGTCAGCACCTATTCCAGCGGTATGCTGAAGAAGCTGTCGCTGCTGCTGGCGTTTACCGGTAACCCGGTGCTCATTTTGCTGGACGAACCTTTGATCACTATCGATAAACCCGCGCTGGCGGTGCTGTACGACCTTATCAGGACGTACCGCGAAAAAGGCGTTACATTTTTTATCACTTCCCACCAGCCGCTCGACCGGGAGGAACTGCCCGTGAACGGTATGCTGCGAGTGGCCGACAAAAACGTAACGCTGGTGTAATGGGAAAAGTGACGGGCATTCTTCAGAAGATCTTCGTGCAGCGGTTCTACATCCAGAACACGCTTTTTTTTCTCGTATTGTTTTACCTGCTGTTCGGCGTGGTGGACGGCGGCAGCCTGATCGGCTACCATTATTCGCTCATGCTGGGCTTTATGGGCAACGGGTACTTCCTGCTTATCGTGCTGGCGGTGTGGCCCCTGTCCGCCTTGAAATGCGCGGGTTTTTTATTGAAAACGCTGCAAACGCCGGGGTTCGAATTTTTGTACCCCACGCTCGGGAGCATCGGAAAACCGGCGCGGATGCGCTGCTGGCAGCTGATCTACTGCGGAATGTACATGCCCGTGCTCGTATACGCCGGCATTGCGGCGGTGGCGGGCGCCTCGCAGGGACATTTGCTGTCTGCCTTTATCGTGGCGGGTTTTAACCTGCTGGTGATCGTTCTGGCGCTGCTGCTTTTCGAGCGCAAGCTGTACCGGCCTGACGTAACTTTTTTCACCGGGCACCTGCAGCGCTGGCTCAACCGGCGGTTCGTAAAACCGCCGGGGCTTTATTTCCTGTACGAGCTGTTCAGCAATTACCCGCGCCGCATCGCGGGCGTAAAGCTGGCCTGCGCGGGCATTTTGTGGCTTACGTTTTACCTGCTGCGGGAAACCGGCCGTTTTGACGAGCGGGGTTTGATGCTGGGCGTAATGCTTTGCGTGATGTCGCACGGCCAGCTGATGATGCAGCACCGCAGCTTTGACGATACTTACCTCGGCTTCCTGCGCGGCCTGCCGCAGCCGGTATGGCGCCAATACCTGCGGATGGCGGGCGTGGATATACGTCGTTTGAGGCCCGAGGATCTGGTAATTGGCGCCCATAACAAGCCGGGGGCCGCGCGGGGTGCCGGCTGCGCGGGGGGGGGGGGCAGGGGGGTGGGGTTGC
>JBQCFV010000435.1:0-2005 GCA_051958695.1 Chitinophaga sp.
CCCATGCAGGTGATCAGCTCCGTTTCCATGGCATATTGCGCCGTGTTGGCCAGGTTGGCGAGGATGGTGCGTACCGGCAGGCCCTTGGCGCGGGCGTTCAGTTCAGACAGGAGGTGCTGGTTGAAATCCACCGCGAACACCGTAAACCCGAGGTTGGCCAGCGAAATGGTCTGCAGGCCGTGGCCCGCGCCCAGATCAATGGCCACGCGGCTGCCCGAAGGGGTGATGTGCTTGCGGGTGAAATAATCTTCCTGTTCCTGCTGTTTTGCTTCGAAATTCCCGGTCATCCAGGCATAGAAGGCGGCCAGGTGGTTGTCGTAATGGTCTTTGGCGTTCATAGGTCAGTGTTTATATCCTGCTTTCTCCACCACGTCGATAATGTTCTGGTAGGAGTATTGCATGTATTTTCCAAGGTTTTCGGGACGTATCCACTGGATGTCCAGGATGTCTTCCTCGATCTGCGGAACGGTCAGTTCCGTGCCGGTGAAGTACATGCGGTACCAGTAGCTATGTTTCAGTATCTTTTTGTTTTTCAGCGGGTAATAATGCCAGGTTTCGGTGATCAGGTGCCCGAGCCTGACGTGCTGCAGGCCGGTTTCTTCCTGTACTTCGCGCAGGGCGCATTCCTCCAGCGTTTCCCCCTCGTCCAGCTTGCCTTTGGGCATATCCCACTTCCCGCGGCGGAACATCAGCAGCACTTCGCCGGTGGCATTGGTGATAAGCCCGCCGGCGGCCACGAACTCCGTAAAATGACCTTTTACCTGTTCCAGCACGGTTTCCGGGGCGGGGCTCCGCAGCACGGCCATGGGCAGCTCGTCCTTTTCCAGCCGGGCGATAGTTTGGGCCACTTCTTCGTCCGTAGGGGAAAAAAGAGTGGCGGCGCTCGCGAAAGCGGCAGGGAGGTGTTGTGGGTCGCCGGCTATTACCAGCGGTTTTTCATTTATATATATATTAACGGGCGTTTCCATGCTACAAAAATAATCCTTTGCATTATTCATCGTACTTTTGCCCCCGTTATGAATAAAGTCAGCGAAAAACAGGTGGCTGAAAAGCTGCTCCAGATCCAGGCCGTGAAACTCAGTCCGGCCCAGCCCTTTACCTGGGCTTCAGGTTAGAAATCCCCGATCTATTGCGACAACCGGAAGGTACTGTCTTTTCCGTACGTTCGCGATTTTATCAAGTCAGAACTGGCGAACCTCATATTTGAAACCTTCCCGGATGCGGCCGTGATCGCGGGCGTGGCTACGGCGGGCGTTCCGCATGGGGCCATGGTGGCCGATCAGCTGAAGCTGCCGTTTATATATGTGCGTTCCAAACCGAAAGAGCATGGCATGGGCAACCGGATCGAAGGCGTTTTGCAGCCCGGTCAGCCGGTTGTGGTGGTGGAAGACCTGATCTCTACCGGCAAAAGCAGCCTCGAAGCGGTACAGGCCATCCGTGAAGCGGGCGGCGAGGTGATCGGCATGGTGTCCATCTTCAATTACGGGTTCGACGTGGCGGTGAAAGCCTTTGAAGCAGCGGGCGTGCCTTTCAGATCGCTGAGCAATTACAGTGCGCTGATAGAACTGGCGGTGGAAAAAGGACAGGTATCCGCCGACGAGCAGGACACGCTGAACGCCTGGCGCGCGGCCCCGGACGTATGGGGGAAATAAACGGGATATATTTACGCTTATTTGTATATTGTAAGACTCAAAATAATCATGCTATGCGAATCATTCAACTTTTTCTGGTGTTCATGCTTTGCGGCGCAGGCGCTGCCATGGCCCAGTCCAACAAGCAGACGCTGGCCACGGCCAAGATCAAGGTGCCCACGGTGCAGTGCAATATGTGCAAAGACAGGATACAGCGTTATTTCCTGAAGGAAGAAGGCGTGAAGAGTATGGTAGTGGACGTGAAAAAGAAAGTAGCGACCGTAAAATACTATACCGACCGCACGAATATCGAGAATATCAAGACGGCTATCGCCAATGTTGGGTATGATGCGGACGATGTGACGGCGAACGAA
>JBQCFV010000436.1:0-2769 GCA_051958695.1 Chitinophaga sp.
GCAGCGACTGGCTGCACCAGGTGGAACGGCTGGCGCTGTACATGGACAGTTATACGAACAATTCCAGCCTCGTGCTGGCCTTTGAGCTGGTGGAGTCGCAAAAGGTGCTGCTGTTCGTAGGCGATGCGCAAACCGGCAACTGGAACTCCTGGAAAACGCTCGAATGGAGCGGTTCCCACAAACATTTTAAGATCCGCAACATGCTGCAGAACACCGTGCTGTACAAGGTCGGTCATCACGCCTCCCACAACGCCAGCCTCAAGGAGGCCGTGGAGGACATGACGCACGAAGAGCTGGTGGCGCTCATCCCCGTTGACCGTACGGACGGCAATATCAAAAAGCCGAACGGCTGGAAAATGCCCGCCAAAAATCTCTACAAAAAACTCAAATCCGCCGCAAAGAACCGCGTGCTGGTAATGGACAAGGGATATGACGAAGATTGCCGGCCCGAGGACAAAAACACCGGCTGGCAGGAGCTGAATACGGCGGAACTGGAGTACAACCCCCGGAAATACTATATCTCTCTAAACATCGAAGATTAAACCCCCAATAAAAAACAAAAACATATGGCCATCGATTTTTTAAACCCAGACACCAGCGTGGTATTCACCGCGGCTGAACACCTCCCCCGGAACGGTGAGATCGCCGATAAACTGAAGAACGCCGCGCGCGACATCCCCACTTCGGACAAGCTCACCGGCATCGAGCTGCGGCTGCTGCCGCCTTTTGTCAAAGACAACAATACCGAGCCTTTCCTTGTATTTCCCGGTTTTGCGAAGCTGTACTGCCTCACCATCGTGGTCAGCGACATCAACAACCAGCTTATCGGCGGCATCGATCTGCAGGGCTTCCCGCGCATCGGCGACAACGAGCATCTGCCCATCAACAAAACCATTTTCTACTGGCAGCAGAACACGACGGACAACACGCCGCCCAAACAGATCCACACCATGTGCTCCGTGATCAAAAGCAAAAAAGACCTGCGCAAAACGGGCGAGATCATGGCGGAGCTGAAAAGCGACGACGAGTACAAAACGCTGATGGGTACTGTAGTGGGGCTGGCGTCCAGCACAAGCCCCGTGGGCGTGGCGGTGGACATTATCACGCAGGTGGCGGGCATTGTCGGCAAATACCTCGGCAAAGTGGAGGACAAGCCGGTAGGCACCGTTATCAAGAGCTTTACGGATATCGGCGGCGATTTTGACCACGAAGGCGTGCGCAGGCATACGCTCGACGCCATGAATGTGGATTTTGAAATGGAAGTGATCGTAAGGGCGCAACGGCATGCGGAAAGATCGCTGACGCGTTCGCTGCATGAGGACGGCAACGGTCAGGAGGAAAAAGTGGAAGTGCAGATGCTGCCGCTCTGGTAATTATTCGTCCATGCCCCCGAGGTCGGACCGGTCGGCGGTTTTGCTGCTGTTCGCCAGCATTTCGTTGATCAGCCCGATCTCGTCTTTGGTAAAATACCGCCATTTGCCCGGAGGAATGTCTTTCAGCGTAATACCCATGATGCGCGTACGTTTCAGCGAGGTAACGCGGTAGCCCAGGGCCTCGCACATACGGCGTATCTGGCGGTTGAGGCCCTGCGTCAGGATGATCCTGAAGCGGGTCGGGGCTTCCTGCTGCACGAAACATTTTTTGGTGTACACGCCCAGGATGCGCACGCCGCTGCGCATGGTCTTGATAAATTCCAGCGTAAGCGGTTTGTCCACCGTTACGATATATTCTTTTTCGTGCTGGTTGCCGGCGCGCAATATCTTATTGACGATGTCGCCGTCGTTAGTGAGAAAGATGAGCCCTTCGGAAAGCTTGTCCAGCCGCCCGATCGGGAAGATGCGGGATTTATATCCGACGTAATCGATGATATTGGACTTGTCTTTAAGATCGGTGGTGCAGGTGATGCCTTTGGGTTTGTTGAGCGCGAGGTACACCGGCGCTTTCTTTTTCTTCAGCGGTTCCCCGTCGATCTCCACTACATCGCCATCGGTCACGCGGTTGCCTTTGGAGGCGATATTGTCATTGATGGTCACGCGGCCCTGTTCAATGTATTTATCGGCCTCCCTGCGGCTGCAAAAGCCGGTTTCTGCGATGTATTTATTGATGCTGATGTCCATACGGGAATGCAAATTTACGGGAAGTTTGGAGGTTTTTTTCACCCTTTTTGACTGTAAATGTGATCATACAATAAACGGACAACTGTTAACCTAAATCTTCAGAACAGAATGGAGAAAACCATTGCAATATCAGACGAGACGATCAGGAATAAGATTTTACTTATCAGGGGAAAACGGGTGATGCTGGACAGAGATTTGGCGGAGCTGTACGGAGTTACTACCAAGCGGCTTAACGAGCAGGTGAAACGTAATAGTAAACGCTTTCCCGCCGATTTTATGTTTCAGCTGACAGAAGCGGAGAATTTGGAGGTGGTCGCAAATTGCGACCACCTCCAAACGCTGAAATTTTCGCGGGGTACGCCCTTTGTTTTTTCAGAACATGGCGCCGTGATGCTTGCCAGCGTGCTAAATAGCGATCGCGCCATTGCGGTGAACATCCAGGTTGTCCGGATTTTTACCCGCATGCGTGAGGCCCTGCTTGTACATAAGGACATTCTGCTGCACCTGGAAAAACTCGAAGGACGGGTCAATTCACACGGAGAGGATATACGGATGATTGTCGACTATCTCAAGCGCTTGATCGATACCCCGCAGGACCCGCGCCCCGAGATCGGCGTCAAAAACCACCGCCCATAACAAAGCCCGGGACACT
>JBQCFV010000437.1:0-5082 GCA_051958695.1 Chitinophaga sp.
CCTGGTCGTCTATCACGCCGGGCAGCAGGAATTTGCCTTCCCCGCTGATCTCTTTCCCGCTTTCGCCGATCTGCGGCGCGATCTTTTCAATACGGCCGTTGCGCAGCCATACGTCCTGCACGCTGGTAACGCCTTCGTTTACGACGGATATATTTTTGATGATGACATTTTGCATGCCGCAAAGGTAAAACTTTTACCCTTGCAGATGGATGGAAAACACGATCATGCGGGAATTGAGCTCGCCGAGCACGTTGGAGTAACGGAGGTGCGGATCGCGCACGTGCACGTCGTTCAAACCGTTGCTGACCTTAAATTCGGGGGTGAAGATGAAGGAGGGGAAATAAAATTCGAAACCGGCGCCGATCTCGTAACCGTAGGTCGTTTTGTTGATCTTCACGAGGTCTTCTGCGAGGCGCACGCTTTTATTGGATGCGAGGTCGTGGTCGAGCTTCATGCCGGCGATGGTATATACGCGCATGTTACCGATGCGGTCGGATTTGAACTTGATCTGCAGCGGAAAGCTTACTACGATGGATTCCACTTTCTTTTCGGTCTCGCGGTCCGGGTAATTTTCGCGGAAATAAAGGTTTTTATTGGCGAAAAAAAGCTGCGGGTTGAAGCGCAGGTCAAACCGGTTGCTGAGACGGAGGTTGGCGAGCAGGCCGAGGTTGAACCCGACGGTTTTGAGGGGCTCGGCCACCATGATGGAATCCTGGTGGAGAAAGAGGTCGGAATGCGTGAGCCGGAAATACGACTGGTTTGCGGCGAGGGTGATGCCGAAATAGTAGGGTTTGCGGTCGTGCTCCTCCATGTTCATTTGCGCTTTGGCAGATTGGGTGCCCAACAGGAGTAACAATGCCCCCGTTAGCGGGTAGCGCAATAGATTGAACATATTCCGAAGGTTAGCGTTTTGCATGTAACAGCCTGGAAGCCAACTTTGTGTAAAATGTCGCACATCGCCTTGCCCTGCGGGAACGCTTTTACGGAGTCGGGCAGGTAGGTGTAGGCTGCCTGGTTCCGGGCGATCCATTTCCCGATCAGGGGCGTAATGTAGCGAAAATAAAAGTTATACAATTGTTTGACGGGCGTTTTGGTGGGATTGGAAAACTCCAGTATCACCGCTTTGCCGCCGGGTTTGAGCACCCTGCACATTTCCCCCAGCCCTTTTTCGAGATGCTCGAAATTCCGGACGCCGAACGCCGCCGTTATGGCATCAAACGTTGCATCGGGGAAACTTATTGTTTCGCTGTCGCCCTGCTGGAGGGTGATCACGCCGCTCAAACCGGCCTTTTCCACCTTTTCCCGGCCCAAAGCGAGCATTCCTTCGGAAATATCGATACCGGTGATCTTTTCGGGGTGAAGCATGCGCTGTGCCATGATGGCCACGTCGCCGGTGCCGGTGGCTACGTCGAGAAGGGTTTTGGGTTGAAGGGGGCGGAGCATTTTCAGGGCCGTTTTACGCCATTGCACGTCGATGCCCAGGCTCATGAAATGGTTCAGGAAGTCGTACCTGCCTGCAATATCATCGAACATGTGGGCTATCTGCTCCTTCTTGCTTAATTTTGACCCTTCAAAAGGAACCACTTTCTGTACGTCTTTGCTCGCCATAGTGGGGCAAAGGTAACAGAAGGGCCGCAAAATGGAAAAATTATGCTGATCAAATCTGCCGAATACCTCATCAGTAACGTGGACTGGCAAAAGTGCCCCCCGCCCGATATGCCGGAATACGCTTTTATAGGGCGTTCCAACGTAGGCAAAAGCAGCCTGATCAATATGCTGGCCAACCAGCATAGCCTGGCCAAAACTTCGGGCACGCCGGGTAAAACCCAGCTGATCAATCATTTCCTGATCAACAAAAGCTGGTATATCGTGGATCTGCCGGGGTATGGCTTTGCAAAGGTGTCTCAAAGCCAGCGGCGGGGCTGGGAGCAGATGATCGAAAATTACCTGCGGAAGCGGCCCAACCTGGTGAACGTGTTCGTGCTGATAGACAGCCGGCTGACGCCGCAGAAAATAGATATTGAGTTTATCAACCAGCTCGGGGAATGGCAGGTGCCTTTCCAGCTGGTGTTCACTAAGGCAGACAAAAATACACAGCTGGAAACCAGCCGTAATGTAAAAGCATTTCTGAACAAGCTCCGCGAAACCTGGCAGTTCCTGCCGGCGAACTACGTAACGTCCACCGTCAAAAAAACGGGCCGCGACAAGATCCTGGAGTTCATCGATGAAATGAACGGTCGTTTTCAGCGTATCGCCTAGTTCACGATCTTGTTGGCGCAGGAGCTGCTGGCAAAGGCTTCGGGCTTCGCTTTGAACGCAAACCCCATCCCGAGGATGTAGCCCATGGCTTCCCGCAACGCGAGGTTGCTTTTGAACTGGGGATTGGTGTTGATGTCCGCATGCACTTCCATGTCCACATCATATTCGGTGAACAGGTCGCATAGCTCGTAGGCGATCTCGATGCTTTTGGCAACTTCTACCAGCATCCTTTCCTTGATGGAATAAACGTCCCGCGTTTTTTCGTTGTGAATGAACATAAAGCCGCCGTGGCCTTCGCGCAGGAATACGATCACGGTGGCAAACTCCGTTTCAAGCCCTTTCACCTGCGAATCGGTGCCGATACACACCTTTAAGCGGTGGCCAAGGCCGGTTTCCCGGACGATGGCATGCCGCACCTCCTCCATGATGGGCAACTGAATAGGTTCGCCGTTGAATCTTCTCCA
This sequence comes from Chitinophaga sp., assembly GCA_051958695.1. Classification (GTDB taxonomy): domain Bacteria; phylum Bacteroidota; class Bacteroidia; order Chitinophagales; family Chitinophagaceae; genus Chitinophaga. Next base: position 2,724 of record JBQCFV010000437.1, read on the forward strand.
CTTCATTGGGTTGTAAGTTTTAAACGGTAAAGCATATACGAATGCCGGTCTGATGGGTCTTTGGCCGTGGGGTAACAGGATGTATGAAGTATTTACCGAATATACGACTTTTTACAGCAGTGGGAGTTGCCGCAGAAGGGAAGGAGGAAGATTGGGGAAATATTGTGCATTAGTACTGGCCGGTGCTCAGCAGCACCAGCGTGCAGGCGGGCTGCGTCCTGATGCCGTTGGTTTCCGCCAGCTGCATCAGCTCGGGGTTTTCCGTGCCGGGGTTAAAAATGATCCGTTTGGGTTTCAGGCTGAGGATGTAGTCGTAGTACTGCTGCTGCCGCAGGGGATTCAGGTATAAAGTGACCGTATCAACGCCTTCCGTTTGCGGATGCTCTTCGATCACCGGCGTATCGGCGATAGCGCCCGCGCGCTGCCCGATGGCGATCACCGGGTGACCGTGCGCCCGCAGCCGGGTCACGGCCAGGTAGCTGTAACGTTCCGGATTGGGCGAAGCGCCGATTACGACGGTCAGTTTGGGAGTGTTTGCCATGATCTTTGCGGATGTTTCCGGTGTATGGGGGCAAAAGTTGTACCAGTCGGGAAACATGACATTGGTGCATTTTTGGAGGGGGATGAATGGTTTTCAGAACAAATGATATCTTTTTCGGGGTAAAGTTCCCACGATCTGTTGAAAGGCATCCTGCAAATGCGGGTACCGGAAGGTAAAACCCGCCTGCGTGATGCGGGTGGGCAGCACCCACCTGCTTTTGAGCAGCAATTCCGTTTCCGTGCCGATAATGGCCGCGCCGATCTTCAGCATCCATGCCGGGGCAGGGAGGCCAAAGCGGTGCCCGGTGGATCTGCGGCATTGATCCAGAGTGCGGGCGGTTTTCTTTCAGGAATTAATGAAATAATATATTGTAACGATAAGATGTTCCGGAAAGGTATTACATAGCCTCAGCGGATCACCTTCATTAATGTGCTGTAAAACCAGTGTTCTTCCGACTTGATGAACGCATTGAGCGCGGCGTCGGTCTGGTGTGCGAATTTCTGGATGTTGTTGATGGTGTCGCGGAAGGCTTTTACGTGTTTGTCTTTCTGGTCGCCTTCCACTTTATTGAGCTGGATGAGCACTTTGAGGATGGGGTCCAGCTCGCGTTTTTTTCTTTCGCGGGCGATGGCGGTGCCTGCTTTCCAGATATCTTTTTCGGCGATAAAGAACTCTTTTCTTTCGCCGGGCACGAGCACTTTTTCGACGATGCCCCAGTTCATCAGCTCGCGTACGTTCATATTGGCGTTCCCGCGGGAGATATCAAGGGCTTCCATGATCTCTTCTGCGCTCAGCGGGTCGGGCGCGATGAGAAGGAGCGCATGGATCTGGGCCATTGTGCGGTTGACGCCCCATTGGGCGCCGAGAAGGCCCCAGGCCTGGATGAATTGAGCTTTGGCGTCTGGCAATTTCATGCTTCAAATCTATACAATGTTTTTGAACTTTCAAAATGTATTGAAATGTTGGAGTGGAAAAGCGGTAACTAGTATAATTGAGGTTGTGTAACTGCAGGTGTTAACACCGGCAACAATCCAAAAAGCAATGCGAGCCACCAAAGAATTACCCCTCCGACTGCAACCCGATCCTGTTCCCCTCACTATCCGCAAAAACGGCCTGGTACCCCATATCATCTTCCGGCGAGATCGGCATCTTCTCATGCAAAATACGCCCTCCCGCGCCCCTCACGCGTTCCAGCACTTCCGACAGATCAGCGCCGCAATCAAAATACACGACGCAGCCGCGCTGGCTCGGCACGGCATCCGGGCCTTCGACGATAGCGCCGCCCGCGGGGCCTGCTTCCCCGCTACACGGGAACAAGCCCACCCGGTTGCCGCGAACCCGGGTTTCCTGCAACTCGAAATTGAATACAGTGTTGTAAAACTTTCTGGCCCGATCAAAATTGCTGACAGGTATTTCAAACCATTTGAGGGCATTCTTGGGAACCTGCATTGCGTACCATTTGGGGGAATGAATATGAATTTAATAAAATATGGGGATATTATTAGATTTTTTTAACGTGCAAGACCGCCTCTGGCAGCGGTATAAGCCACAACTTGATATTATTTTAACTGGCAATAATGAGAACGCGGCCAGGACAATATAATATCGCTCCGGGGAAACTTGTCCACACAAAAAAAATATCAACAAAAAAAGAGCGTATCCGATTTTGATACGCTCCTTTATTACTATCAGGAAAGTTCTATACTATACGAACATCGTCACCGGGTTTTCCAGGAAGCCTTTCAGCGTTACCAGGAAACGTGAGCCCACGGCGCCGTCTACCGTACGGTGGTCGCAGCTCATGGTCACTTTCATCAC
>JBQCFV010000438.1:0-2528 GCA_051958695.1 Chitinophaga sp.
GCTTATAATCAGTGATTCGCAAAGTTATAAGCCTTCCTCAAAAAAACAAGTGTCACCCAAGAAATTTAACCATGCCGCACAAAGCCCCGTAAACAGGGCATTTCCACCAATGCACATTTGTTGAGCAAACACTTAAATAAGTAAAACAAATAATATAAACCGTACTGTCCTCTCTCACAACCCCGCCCCTAACGTGAAGGGAAATCGATTGATTTTTTTTCAAAGTTGGACGCACAATTTAAGAAAATTTTCAAATGTTCCAACAAAAATTTAATTCATTACTTAACGGCGGGCTACCTTCACCAGCATGGTGTTTCAGTCGTTGGCATGGCAATAAATGTTCTCACATCCGTTTCCGGCAATTTACAGCTTTTTCTTTCCGTTCCTATGTCTCTTTTGCGCATTTATGGATTTTTACCTGTTAATTTAACACTTATCCCGTTCTTTGTTGATATTTATTCCTTTTCAAACCACAAAAACCAACAAAAAGACCAATGTATCCACAGAGCAAATTCATTGCGGCCGCTGCAGCCCTGATCTGCGCTGCCGTATTGTTCTCCCCCTATACCGCCGGGGCACAGAGAAAGAAAAAGAACGATAAACCGGCCGCCGCCGCACCCGCAAAAGATTCCACCAAACCCGCAGGCCGCCCCGGCCCCTCAAAGCCCGGGCCCAAAAAGTTCGCGGACGTGATCAACAACAAAGCAAAGGCGGATTCAGGCATGTTCAATATTTATGTGCAGGATAACCGCTATTTCGTGGAGATCCCCGAAAAGCTGCTCTGCCGCGACATCCTCGTGGTGAACCGCATGGCCAAAGCGCCCGCAGGCATGCGCATCGGCATGTTCGGCTTTGGCGGCGACCAGATCAACGAAAACGTGATCCGCTTCGAAAAAGGCCCGAACAACCGCGTGTTCCTGAAGAACATCTCCTTCGCCGAACGTTCCAAAGACTCCACGCAGCCCATGTACCTGTCGGTGCTCAATTCCAATATCCAGCCCATCGTCGCTGCGTTCGAGATCAAAGCGCTGTCGAAAGACAACAACGGCGTAGTGCTCGATCTTACGGACTATATCAACGGCGATAACGACGTGCTGTTCTTCGACTCCGGCCTGAAAGCCATGGCCAAGCTGGGTTCGCCGCAGGGAGACAAATCCTATATCGACGGCGTGCGCTCCTACCCCGGCAACGTGGAGATCAAAACCGTTAAAACTTACACCAAACAAGGCACTTCTCCCGGCCCCGGCATGCCTCCCGTGGGCGGCGGCTTTGCCACCCTCGAGCTGAACAGCTCCCTGGTGCTGTTGCCCGAAGTGCCCATGAAACCGCGCTACTTCGACCCGCGCGTGGGTTACTTCGCCACCAGCCTCACCGACTTCGACGCGGACCCGCAGGGCGTTAAAAGGATCACCATGATCACCCGCTGGCGCCTTGAACCCAAACCCGAAGACATGGAGAAATGGAAGAACGGCGAGCTGGTGGAACCGGCCAAACCCATCGTATTCTATATAGATCCGGCTACCCCGGCCAAATGGCGCAAATACCTTATCCAGGGCGTGAACGACTGGCAGGGCGCTTTCGAACAGGCGGGCTTCAAGAACGCCATCTTTGCAAAAATGGCCCCCACCAAAGAAGAAGATTCCACCTGGAGCCTTGAGGACGCGCGTTATTCCGCCATCGTGTACAAACCCTCCGAAGTACCCAACGCTTCCGGCCCGCACGTGCACGATCCCCGCTCCGGCGAGATCCTCGAAAGCCATATCAACTGGTATCACAACGTAATGCGCCTGCTGCGCAACTGGTACTTCATCCAGGCTTCGCCGAACGACGAGCGCGCGCGCAAAATGACCTTCGACGACGAGCTGATGGGCGAGCTGATCCGCTTCGTATCGTCCCACGAAGTGGGCCATACCCTCGGCCTGCGCCACAACTTCGGCTCCAGTTCCGCCTACCCGGTAGAAAAGCTGCGTGACAAGGAATGGGTGAAAGCGAACGGACATGCGGCTTCCATCATGGACTACGCACGTTTCAACTACATCGCGCAGCCCGGCGACGGCATTACCGGCGCGGATCTTTACCCCCGTATCAATTACTACGACAAATGGGCGATCGAATGGGGCTCTAAGAACATTCCCGGCAGCACTGAGGACACCGAACAAAGCACCCTCAACAAGAGTGTAGTGAACAGGCTGAAGGATAAAAAATACTGGTTCGGTACCGAAACCAACCGCGACGATCCCCGCAGCCAAAACGAAGACCTTGGCGACGAAGCCGTAAAGGCCAGCGGCTACGGTATCAAGAACCTCCAGCGCATCATGCCGAACCTGCAGGCCTGGACGCGTGAGGAAAACGAAGGCTACTCCAACCTCAGCGAGCTGTACGGCGAGCTGGTGAACCAATACTACCGCTACATGGGCCATGTGGCGAAAAACATCGGCGGCATTTATGAAACGCCCAAAACCGTTGAGCAGAGCGGCGCAGTGTACGAGATCGTTCCGAAAGCCAAACAGAAAGAAGCCCTCTCCTTC
>JBQCFV010000439.1:0-5858 GCA_051958695.1 Chitinophaga sp.
CTTGCATGCCTAAGATTACGAGTTCCGCAACCTCCTCGAGCAGGAGCTGATCTTTTACCTGGAAAAGCTCGATATTTCCGAAGAGCTGATCCGCCTGCAAAACCACTGCCGGTACTTTAAAGACATACTCGCCGAAGCGGAAACCGCCAAAGGCAAAAAGCTGGGCTTCGTGCTGCAGGAGATAGGCCGCGAGATCAACACCACCGGGTCAAAGGCGAACGACGCCGGCATCCAGCAATGGGTGGTGATGATGAAAGACGAACTGGAAAAAGCAAAAGAGCAGGTACTCAACGTACTTTAAGCTGCAATACAACTATGACCGTAAAGACGAACCAGCGATACGCCGCCCTTCTTTTATGCCTGCTGGCATTCGCCTGCAAGCCGCCGAAGCTGGATACCTTCGAAAAGAACAGGGACATCCCGCATTCGGAATGGGCGACAGACAACCGGCCGGTATTCGAACTGGAGCTGGCCCCGGAAGACACCGCGTACTATTACAACATTTATGTGAACGTGCGGCATACCGACGCTTACCCTTACAACAACCTCTGGTTGCTGGTAAGCACGCAGCTGCCGGGAGACAGCGCGGCGGTAACCCGCCGGGTGGAACTGCCCCTCGCGGACACGTACGGCAAATGGCTGGGCAGCGGCATGGATGACATCTTCGAACACCGCATCCCCATCCAGCAGAACGCCATCTTCGCAAAGCCGGGCATGTACCGCTTCACCTTCGAGCAGAACATGCGGCAGAACCCGCTCCCCGATATGCTGAGCGTGGGCCTGCGCATCGAAAAAGCCGCGCCGAGGAAATAACGAATGAGATCTCGCATCATAATCTTTAACAAAAACTTTCCCAACGGATGAAAACGTCCTCATCCGGCCTGCCGAACAGGAGAATGATCACCGGCATCTATGTTTTTGTGCTGGTATATACCATCGTACAGCTGCTATGGTGGGGCGTGCTGCTGCACCAGCAAAGCAAGCAGATCGCAAAGAACGAGCAGCTGGCGCTTACCCACAAGATACAGGAGCTTCACCATCCCGCCGAGTTCATGCAGGAAATGCAGCGTCTTCACAAAGAGCAGCAGATGCGCACCTTCAAGTACGTCGGCGAAGGCGTGATATTCCTCGTGCTCATACTCGCCGGCGCCGCCATCGTGTACCGCGCCGTGTGGAAACAGATGAAGCTCGGCCAGCAGCAGCAGAACTTCATGATGGCCGTTACGCACGAGCTGAAAAGTCCTATCGCCGTAGCGAAGCTCAACCTCGAAACGCTGCGCCGCCACAAGCTGGACGAAGAAAAACAGCGCAAGCTGCTGGACGCCACCATCCGCGAGACCAACCGGCTCGACCAGCTATGCAACAACATCCTGCTGGCGTCGCAGTGCGAGCACCGGAAATACCAGCCCTTCCTTGAGCATCTCGACTTTTCGCGCCTGATCAAAGACGCGGCGGAAGAGCTGCAAAGCCGCACGGTGAGCCACCGTATAGAAGCGGACATCATGCCAGGGGTAGAGCTGCAGGGGGATAAGTTCATGATCACCCTTATGCTCAACAACCTGGTGGAGAACGCCATCAAGTACGCGCCCAAAGGCACTACCATACAGGTAAGGCTGTACCGCTCCGGCGATGCCCTCAAGCTCACCGTGAGCGACGAAGGGGAAGGCATCGCGCAGGAGGAAAGAAGCAAGATATTCCTGAAATTCTACCGCATAGGCAACGAGAACACCCGCAAGAGCAAAGGCTCCGGGCTGGGGCTTTACCTCACCCGCAAGATCGTGGAGCAGCACGGCGGCGCCATTACCGTAAAGGACAATACCCCGTAAGGCACCTGTTTTGAGATCACCTGGAATGATTATTCCGTACAATCTGTACAAAATTAAACGGTTGTACGTAATTTTATAGGCAACCACAATGCATCAATATGAAGGAAGCGACGAAAGCATCAATATTGCTGGTAGAAGATGAAGAGAACCTCCAGGAAGCCCTCAAGCTCAACCTGGAGCTGGAAGGTTACGAGGTAACGGCCGTGGATAATGGTACCAGCGCGCTGAAAGCCGTTAAGAACGAATATTTCGACCTGATCATCCTCGATATCATGCTCCCCGAAATGGACGGCCTCGCCGTTTGCGAGAACATCCGCATCCAGAACAACGAAGTGCCCATCCTCTTCCTCAGCGCCAAGAACAGCAGCGCGGACAGGGTGCTCGGTCTCAAAAAAGGCGGGGACGACTATATGACCAAACCTTTCAACCTCGAAGAGCTGCTCCTTCGCGTTGAAAAGCTCATCGTCAAGAACAAAAAGATACAGGACAAGGATTCCGTGCCCAACGTATACCGCTTTGGCAACAATATGATCGACTTCGCCGCGCAGGAATGCGTGGGGAAAGACGGCAAGCACCACGAGCTATCCAAAAAAGAGACCATGCTGCTGAAGCTGCTGATCGAGAACAAAGGCGAAGTGGTGACGCGTGAAAAGATCCTGCAGGTCGTTTGGGGCTACAACGTGTATCCCACCACCCGCACCATCGACAACTTCATTCTCAACTTCCGCAAATACTTCGAGCAGGACAGCCGCAACTCGCAGTATTTCCACTCCGTGCGCGGCGTAGGCTACAAATTCACCGACGGCTGAGCCGCCCGTACCAGCTATCCTTATTCCCCCGCCGTTTGTAAAGCGGCCCCCGCCAGCTATTCAATCCCGTTTTTCCGGCCACCGGCCGCTGCGTATTTTTGGAAGGCTTAGGAAACTGATATGGATAACCCCACAAGCGGCCCGGACCAATCGCATGCACTTACGGCGCAGCCGGCATTGGAATTACTGCCTTTACCCGGCGTGTTCATATTCCTCATTGTTTTTTTCGTGCTGGCCGCGGCAACGGGCCTTTTCTTCTGGTGGCGCGAGCGCAGGCTGCGGCGCAGCATGCAGGAGAAGATCGCCATGCAGGGCAGCCGCGCTTCCCTGGAGCTGCATACCATACAGAGCCAGATGGACCCGCATTTTATTTTCAACAGCCTCAACGCCATCCATAACTTCATCCTTTCCTCCGCCACCGAAATGGCCTCTTCCTATCTCACGCGTTTCAGCAAGCTCATGCGTCTCATGCTCGAAAACAGCAGCCGGGAATGGATCACGCTGGAAGAAGAGCTGGAATCGCTGGAGCTGTACCTGCAGCTGGAACAGCTTCGTTTTGACGGGCAGTTCGAATATACCATCCGCCAGCTTCCGGAATGCCCGCAGCTGTCCGTGCTGCTGCCGCCGTTCGTGGTGCAGCCCTATGTGCAGAACGCCATCTGGCACCGGCTGCTGCATCGCGATACGGGGAAAAAGGGACGCATCAATATCGAGATCGGGAGAAAGGAAGGAGAATTTTGTATCCGGCTGGAAGACAACGGCGTGGCGCGCCAGAGCACCTTCCACCATTACCAGCAACGCACCGCCGGCACCCGCGCCGCTGCCGAAAGGCTTCACTGGATCAACGCGCGGTATCATACGCATGCCGCCGTCACTACCGGCAATCTATACGATCAGCATCACCGCAAAACCGGTACCTACACGCTTATCCGGCTGCCGGACGTTACCGCCGCGTCCCTGCCGGAAGAAGCGGAGAATTTTAAGTAAATTAGCATAGCTGAGGGATATTCCTCTCACACCCTAATACGGGGCTTTCATGACTACCATCATTATAGACGATGAGGAACATTGCCGCGATGTGCTCCATCTGCTGCTGAAACGGTATTGCCCCGAATTGCAGGTAGCGGCGGTATGCGCGGGCGCGGAAGAGGGACTGAAAGCCATCGTGAAGCTGCAGCCGCAGCTCGTGTTCCTCGACGTGGAAATGCCCGGCATGAACGGGTTTGAGCTGCTCGAAGCGCTCGGCCGCCCCAACTTTTCCGTGATCTTCACCACTGCTTACGATCAATACGCCATCAAAGCCATCCGCCATAGCGCGCTGGATTTTTTACTAAAACCCGTGGACAAGGACGAGCTGATTGCCGCCGTCAAAAAAGCCGTCAGCCAGCATCATACTTCCGGCCCGCGAACGGAAGCGCTCCTTCAATTCCTCCACCAGCACATGCAGCCCAACGAAAGGCTCGCCCTGCCAACGGTAGACGGCCTGCGCATGATGCCCGTGCGCGAGATCACCTACTGCGAATCCGAAGGCAGCTATACCCGCGTATTCCTGCAACAGCACGCCGCGCCGCTGCTCATCTGCCGCTCGCTCAAAGAGGTGGAAGACGCGCTGAAGGACAAAGGGTTTTTCAGGGTGCACAACAGCTACCTGATCAACCTTTCCTACATGTACAAATACATCAAGGGTGACGGCGGGGAGATTATCATGACGGACGGGCGGAGCGTGCCGCTAAGCCGCCACCGGAAACAGGAATTCCTGACAAGGATCGAGAAATTATAATTACAGGGATTTTAATTCATTCACCGCTACCCAGCCGTTCTTACCATCGGCAAGCTGCACTTTGCTGTACTGGCTGGTACCGTCGAGCACTTTTACTTTCATGCCTTCCTTTAATTCGAACAGGTCTTTGCTCCCGTCGTCCGGCGCGGATTTTACTTTTACGGCGTTGTGCATCACGATGGCTTCGCCGCTGTTGTAGGCTTTATTATGCGTCCAGATGGCCATGGAAAAATAACCTGCGAACAGCACGCCGGTGGCGGCCATGGCCCAGCGGAACCACTGCCTGCGCTTTACGGGTATAAAAAAATACACGATGGCCGAAGCCGCCAGCAGCCAGCACCACACGATGCTCCAGATCGCCCAGCCGCGGCCCGAATGCAGGGACTGCCATTGCAGCCACCATCTTTCGAAGAATAGCAAAGGCAACGTTTCCACGTTACTGCCCACGCGCTGGTTCGCCATTTCAAGGTTCTGCTCTATCGCCTCGTCCCCGGGCCGCAGGTGCAGCGCTTTTTCGAAGCTGTATACCGCCATGGCGGTCTGGTTGCTTTTGTAGTACGCGTTGCCCGCGTTGAAGTACAGGTCCGCCACCTGGTAGCCTGAATCTATCAGCTGCTGGTATTTCACGGCGGCCTCCTGGTATTTTTTCTGGCGGTACAGCTGGTTGCCTTCGGTGAAAAGAGCGGGCACGTCCTGCGCCTGCGCCGTAACGGCGGCGCCTGCAAAAATGCAGCACAACAATATCTTGATGGATAGTCTGGATAAACGCGTCATAGTCGGTTATTTTACGGCGGCTTTGCCTTTTAGTTCGTCTTCGATGGCGCTGATCACTTCCACCGCTTCCTGGTAAGCGCCCTGGCGGTGTTCGTTGCTGCTGGCTGGCGCGTACAGCGCCATTTCGCAGCGGTTGGTCAGCTCCATCAGCTTTTGCATGGTGCCGGCGCTTACGTTTTGCGCGGCGAGCTTGTCCTGCACCAGCTGTTTGGTCAGCTCAGCCATGGGTATTTTCAGCTTGTGGCTGAGGTAGCCCCAGGTGGCGCGGGACGTTTCTTCGTAAAACGCTTTGTCTTTCCCTTCTTTGAGATAACGCGCGGCCAGCTCAAGCCGTTTGAACGCTACGCGGTTGGCGTGGCGGTGGCGCAGCATGGCCGCGTTGCTGGTGAGGAACTGTTGGCGCCTGCGGTACCATGCCATCGCGGCGATGCCCAGCAGCGGCAGCAGCATCAATATCCAGAAGAGCGCTTTGCCAAAGAAGAACGGGCTGCTTTTGCTCCAGCTTTGCCCGCTCGTACGGATGTCCGCCAGCTCGGCCTTTCCGCTGAAATCCGCACGGTCGCGTTTGACCTGTTTGCCTTGCGTAACGTGTATGGAGAAGGGGGAAGAAGTGAGCGTTTTATATGCCTTCGCCGCGGGGTCGAAGTAAGAGAACTCGACCGGCGGCAA
>JBQCFV010000440.1:0-2358 GCA_051958695.1 Chitinophaga sp.
CAGGATTGTATTATTCGCCTGAACAAAGATACTGGCATGCCGGCGCCGTTATCCAGGTGTTGCCTGCCAGGTGAAAAAAGGACGGCCGCGGTAACGCTTTCAGGCCGTGGCCGCTCCTTTTCTCGTAGGTTTTTTATTTGTGCGATTAAAATTTCCTCTTTAACATTGCACTCGAAATACGGCGGCACGCCATGAAACAGTAACCCCGAAGAAAGCGTGAGAAAGCCCCAATGCGGCGTGCCCTCCGTTCAGGATCATATCTCGTAAAGCATTAGAAAAAGTAACCCCGAAAAGCCGCTCCGCAGGCTTCCATTATTGCATGTTATGACCCCGGCAAACGATTCCGCACAGGAGTTGCCTGTTTCGCAACTGGCCCTCCGGCAAATGATTTCCGCTCCGCTCCGCGCCATGATGGAAGCGCAGGCCGCCTCGGCGCTCGCGTCGGCGGAGCTCGTTCAGCGTATCAGTTTTTATGAACCGGTTCCCGGTCGGCGGGAGATCGCCATGGCGGACTTTACGCACGTCCGCGACGGCGAGCGCCGCGAGATCCGCGTACCGCTCATATCGCTGGTGCCCGTGCAATCGCTGCGCATCTCAGAAGCGAAGCTCTCCTTCAATGTCAAGATGATCCAGGTAGAAAAACAGAGCGGCCGTGTAAAGGCGGCTCCTGCATACCAGAAGAGCGGCGCGAACCAAAAGCATTTCGAGATGCATATGCAGGTAACCGCCGTTCAGGACGAGCTGCCGGCTTCCCTCCTCTCCGAACTGGGCGTACAGCCCGGTTAACCCCTTCGTACCATCTATTTATTCAATAATTAAACTGTCAAAAAAAATGGCAAAGATCAATCCGAAGAGCCGCTCTAACCCCCGGCCCCGCGTAGCGCCCGCAAGCGCCGTTACCCCCGCCTCCGCACCTGCTGTCAGCGCCGCCGCAGACGTCGCCGCCGCATCCACGACCAAACTGGCCCGCGCCGTATCTTCCGGCCGCGCTCCCATGGCCAAAGCGATCAATACCGACCTGGTGTCGCAGCTGAACGCCATCGACTTTAAGAAAATGATCGGCGGCCCCCTTCAGGCTGCCGTAGACGCACAGGTTGCCAGCGCGCTCGCTACCGTGAACTTCATCAACGAAGTAGGCTTCAGCAAAGCCGAAGGCAGCGATGAAAAAGAACTCATCATGGTCGACTTCACCCACGAAAGAAGCGACGTGAACGAAGCAGGCGAAGAAGTGAAAAAGAAAGTGTACGTGAAAGTGCCCCTGATCGCCATGCTCCCCGTACCCAGCCTCCGCATCGAGCACGTGATCATCGATTTTAACGCCAAACTGAACTCCGTGGAATCTTCCAAAGTGAGCGAAGACATCGGCGTGCAGGCAGAAGTGAAAGCGGGTTGGGGCCCGGTAAACTTTAAAGTGTCCGCCTCCTACCAGCGTAAATCCGTAACGGGTGTTGAAGTGAAGAAGGAATTCGCACTGAATGTAAATGTAAAAGCCGTGCAGGACGAAATGCCCGCCGGCCTGGAAAGGATCCTCGGCATGCTTTCCGCATAACCTCATACCGGCGCTCTCGGCACGGTTCGGGGGCGCCGCTTTTCTCCTTTTTCGATTCAATAGCAAGCAACATGTCAAATATCACCCTGGCAGATTACGTCGGCTTTATCTTCTCCGAAATCACCCGCGCCCGCGACCATGCAGATCGCGTCGCTAAAGATATGGCCATCGCATATTCCAAAGACGACGTGCTGAAGCACTTTTCCGTTCCCCGTTTTAAAATACCGGAACTGGAGCTCACCATTCCCGTGCTCATCTCTTCCGCCAAATTCTCCAATGCCATGGCTTTCACCATGCCGGCAGAAGATTTTACGAAATACATCAATAACCGCGTCAACTCCGCGATCCAGTCGCTCATCATCCAGAAATCCAAACTGGGACAAAGCCCGGAGAACGTGAAAGACGATGTGTTCGGTATTCCTATTTTCCGCCAGCCTACCAATTATGAAACTTCCTTCACCGCCAATACCCGGGTGAAGAAAAGCCGAAAGGCCGTTGCCGCCAGCGTTCCGGCGGAAGATCCTATCGTTAAGTTTTATCGGTTGCTCAAAGAGAACAGCGAGCCGACCCGGCCCGAGAATATCGCACAGGTGTGCCTGGCGGAAATATTTAATGCGAAGCTTGTGCAATATAGCCTGAGCGCGTTCTATAAAGAGCAATACCCCGGCAACGAAATGTTCACGCAGATGGTAGCTGAAGTTGTTACGCGCATCAAAGAATACACCATGGTGACGCAAAGCAAAATGGAGAACCTGCTCGTGAACCCGGAAACCAATATCGTGAAAAACGGCAGCAGCGACGCCACCGTC
>JBQCFV010000441.1:0-3239 GCA_051958695.1 Chitinophaga sp.
AAACAGAGCTTATTTCGGAGAAAGGCGCGGTGTGAGAAAAAATCCAGGATACTTACCCTCTAACCGCATTGGCCGGGACCGCAGATACGGTTGCGGGTCATAGGAAACTAATGAATGCCTGCAATCCACATGCTGGCCGGCGCCATAGATGCGGTTGCGCGCTGATGCGAAACCAGCGGAATGCTCACTTTCTTTTTCCCGTATGCAAGTAAGATTGAATAGAACTGACGTATGACTGGAAGGCCGCTTCACCCTTAACAGTAATGCGGCAAACGGTTTGCGGGTAATTGTCGCGGAACTGTTTGATCACTTCAATATACTCCGCTTCCTTCAGCTTGTTGATCTGCACGCTGAGATTGCCCGCCGTGGCATTGGTCTTTTCTTTCAGCGAAGTGAACTCTGCTTCGTGCTCGCTTATCAATACCGACATTACGGCCAGCCTCAGCTGGGAATGCAATACCGGGTCCAGTTCTTTAAAGTCCATCAACAGTTGTTTGGTGTAGGTGAAAATTACGGGCAGTCGGTTTCCTGCCCGTAAAGTAATAAAAAATCATGGCACCTGTTTCATCAGCTCTTTCACGTAGGCCTCGCCCCAGTTCGGCGCAATGTCGCTTTCCGGCTTGAACGACGCGAACTTTTTCAGCGCCAGGTCGAACATTTCCTTTGCTTTTGTTTTGCTGCCGCCAAAAGCTTCCGGCGTGTACAGGAAGTTCTGGCCTTTGAGCACGAACACGCGGGGATTCTCCGGGTCCTGCTGCTGCGCGGTTTCCAGCAGCTCCGCCGATTGGGGGCCGTATTTCATGCCGCGCGTCATCGGGTCTACGCCAATGCGCGCAGATGCGATCAGCGAAAGAATGCAGGAGATCTCCGAGTTAGGCCCCTTCAGCGTTTGCGCCTTTTCGATGTTCACTACCGCTTTGTCGACGATCTCGTCCGTGTTGCTTTTGTTCTCCGTTAGGAAAGCCTCGTTCACACGGCAATAAGCAGCGTAATAATAAGGCAGCCATTGTGTTTTTTCAGCATCCGCGATGCGTTCGAAAGTATTGGCCGCCTGCTGCATGCCGGCGGGCGTCCAGGTGCTGCTGCTGTCAAGCAGGGCTATCTGCTGTTTCATGGCGCCGGAGAACTGTTCGCTTTGCGCCTGCACGGTAAAGATGGTGCCGGCAACAGCCATTAAAGAAAAAAGGATCCTTTTCATATGAGTCGGGTTTAAATGTTATTGTCTGTCTATTACTTCCTGCCTGCGGTCGATGCCGAAGCTCATGAACATGCCCACGAAAAAGAAACGCGGTGCCATGGGGCCTACCATGTTCCTGCGAAGACCGTCGGAGGAATAACGGAAACCGTATTCCTGGTCGTTGCCCAGCACGTTGGTGACCGTTAATACGAATACCGTAAAGGCCTTGCCGACCGTGGTGAGATAGTTCACGTTCAGTCCGAGCGTGTTGAGCGTGCGCGTGCGGTCTTTCATGAACTCGCTTTGCGGGCGGTTGGGATTGTAATACGGCCTTCCCGTGGCGAACGAATAAGTGGCGCCGACGTTGAGCTGTATGGAAGGGATATAGTGTTTGTACACCAGCGACGCGGTATGTTTGGCCGCAAAGTCCGGCTGTACTTCGTAGGGGTAGTTGAGATAATCGCGTTTCGTGTCCAGGTAGGAATAGGAGATCCAATAGTCCACGTTCCTGAAAGTTTTACGGTCTCTCCAGAACAGCTCGGCGCCTTTCGCATAGCCGGTACCGTTATTGTTGAAAGACGGAACGGTTTTTACCAGGTCGTGATATTTTTTGTAGAACACTTCCGTGCGGAAGGTGAAGAACTCCGAAACCCGCTGGTAACTCGCGATGTAATGCGTGGCGCGCTGGTAGTTGAAGTTACGGAAGAAGCGGAGGTATTGCTGCTCCGGTTTCTGGTAGAACTCGCCGTAAGCGAAAGCCACCTGGCTTTTTGCGTCCAGCTTATAGGCGAGCGATGCGCGTGGCGCGATGTTGGCGGCTTTCAGGATGGAAGTGTATTCGTACCGGGCGCCGAGGCGGCCCACGAAACGCGGCGTGAAATAGATATCCGCCTCCGCGAAGCTGGCGCTATAGCTGTCCGTATAATCCGCGTGGAGGTCGTTGAGCGCGCTTCTTTCATCGGCATACTGAAATTCGCTGCCAAAGCGCAGCACGGAAAACTCGCCGAGGTTCTTGCTCAGCACTGCGCGCAGCTGGGTGAAGTGCTGGCGGGCGTTTACATGGCTGGGTGCCGGCGATTTGTTGATCGTGTCCATGTACAGCTTGTCGCGGTTGGTGCTGAACGAAGTGCCCAGCTGTATCTTCCAGCCTTTGCCCAGGTTTTCTTTATAGTTAATATTCGTATAGGCGTATTTGTTATCCAGCCGAAATTCCTCCTTGTCACCGGGATATTCAAGGCTTTCGCCAAGGAAGCCGAACTGGTTCCAGCTGCCGTTTACGAATATCTTCAGCATACCGTGTTTGGAAGTTTTGAGACGGTAGTTGGCGGAAAAGTTGAGGTTTTGCGGGGCTGCTACCGGTTCCTGCTTTTGTTTGATGAGCTTGAAATAGGGCGTCAGGTTTACGTAGTCCGCTTCAAAGCCGTAGGCTTTCTTTTTGTCCTTCGAAAGCACGTCCACGCCGCCGCTTGCGCCGATGCTCATGATGCCGAGCGAGTACGAGGAACGTTCCGGCAGGTCGGTGGATTCGAGGATGAGCGCGCTGGAGAGGCCCTGGCCGTAGAGAGCGGAATAGCCGCCGCTGCTGAAGGTGGTGCCTTTGAAAAGAAAAGGCGAGAAGCGGCCGCGCGATGCAAAGTCCGGCATGCCGGTGGTGAAAGGGTTGCGCACAAGCATACCGTCGATGAACGTTTGCGTTTCCGCGCCGGTGCCGCCGCGTACGAAGAGCCCTTCTTTTTCGCCTACCTGCTGGGCGCCGGGCAGGGTTTTGAGCGCGCCTACGATGTCGCCGTTGGCGCCGGCGGTTGTCACGATGTCCAGCGGTTTGAGCATGGTGTTTTTCTTTTCGTCGCTGGCTTCGAAGCTGCCGGCGGAGATGGTGACCATTTTCAGTTCGTTCACCGTTTCTTTCAGCACGAGGATGATATCGGGCTGGCCGGGGCCGAGCTCTGCTTTTATTTCGAGCGTCTGGTAGCCGGTGAGTGAGGCGGTGAGGAAACGTTCGCCGGTGGCGGAAGTGGTGAAGGAAAAGCTACCGTCTTTGGCGGAGGTGGCGCCGTCGTAT
>JBQCFV010000442.1:0-3336 GCA_051958695.1 Chitinophaga sp.
CGCCCTTCACCCTTGCTGCTCCGTCACCATCGACGGCGCAATGCCGAATGCTTTTTTGAATGCGTACGAAAAATGCGAAAGGTCTTTGAACCCTACTTCCAGGTACACGTCCGAGCTTTTCCAGCCTTTTTCCTTTAGCAGGATGTAAGCGTCGTGCAGGCGTTTTTGCTGCAGCCAGCGGTTGGGCGACGTGTGATAGATCTTTTCAAAATCGCGTTTGAAAGTAGCCAGGCTTCTCCCGGTGAGATAGGCGAAACGCGGGATGTCCACATTGAAGCGGTAGTGTTCGTTCATATACGCTTCCAGGTCTATTTTGCCTGGCTCGCTGAAGTCGAACAGCACGTCCTGCAGGCGGGGATTGGTTTCGAGAAGTATCATCGCCGCTTCTCTTACTTTCACGTTGGTGAGCGCGGGGTTAATGTCCGTCGCGCTGTCCATGTAAGGTTTCAGGGAAGCGATGTAATTGCTGAAAAGGTTGTGCGGCTTGAGGGTAATAATGCCATCGCCGGTGAAGGGTCGGCGGGCGTGAAGGTGCAGCTCGTTGCCGAGATGCTGCAGCGTGTTTTTGTCCAGCATTACGCTGATGGCGCGGTATTCGCCGCCGGCGGGCGGATGTTTTACAAAACGCGCCAGCTGGTTTTTCCGGTAAAAACGGTAGTCGCCTTCGCCGAAAGTATATTTCTTCCCGCCGGTAAAAATCTCAATACTGCCCGACAATACGTAGCTGAAAACGTGCTCCGGTATAAAGTTCTCCCCTTCGCGGCTCAGGTTCGAATAGCAGGCGTAAAGGATATGCGGTATCAGTTGATCTTCCATGTTCGTTCAAGGTGAATGCGGAACGGCATTGTTGCACAAATCTATGCAACAATGCCGTTCCGGTAAAAAGCGGTTTTAAATTCCTTTGGCCTGCGCGGCAAGACCGGCAGCTTCGGATGCGAAAAAGTCTTCCGCGTCGTCCGCATCGGTGCTGCGGCTCACGTGTTTCCAGGCTTCAAACTCCGCGTCGCGCGCGGCGTTGGTCCGCTCCAGGAACGTAACGGCTTCACTGCCCAATACCAGGTGCACGGGCGGCTCGGGGTGGGCGGCCAGCTCGATGATGGCCTGCGCGGCTTTGTGGGGATCGCCCATGGGCCTGAATTTGCCGCTGGACAGTATCTCCTCGATCACGCCGATGTTTTTTTCATAACCATCGACTTTCGGCGCAAAGGTCATGGAGCTGCCTGCCCAATCGGTACGGAAACCGCCGGGCTCCACGCTGGTAACGTGTATGCCGAGGTGGGCCACTTCTTTGGCGAGCGCTTCCGAAAAACCGCTTACGCCGAATTTGGCGGCATGATAGATGCTGAGGCCCGCGTTGCCGAACCGGCCGCCGATGGAGCTTACCTGTATGATGCGGCCCGAGCCTTGTTTGCGCAGGTACGGCAGCACTGCGCGCGTTACCTCAATAGGGCCGTAAAGGTTCGTTTCCAGCTGGCTGCGCACCTGCTCGTCCGTAAAACCTTCCGTGGCGCCGGTAATGCCAAACCCTGCGTTGTTCACCACTACGTCCAGCCGGCCAAAATGCGCTATGGCGGCGGCTACCGCCTGACGGATCTGCGGGTGGTCGGTAACGTCCATCCGGAGCGCGAGCAGCTGCTCCGGGTATTGTGATGCGAGATCATCCAGCTGCGCTGTATTGCGGGCGGTGGCGGCTACCTTGTGGCCGGCGGCCAGTACGGCGGCGGTAAGGCTGCGGCCCAGTCCGCGGGAACTTCCTGTAATAAACCAGACTTGTTTCATATCGTAATTGTTTACTGCAAAGTAAGACCATAAACCCGCGGCCGGTTTTGTTCAAAAGCTCAGTTTGTTTTGTTGGAAAGCTCAATTTTTCAAACAATTAACACTGCGCGGTTATGAGATCTACCTGTTTTGCATTAAATTCAACCTACGTTACAACGCAAACCAACATCGCCTATGACCTTGCAAACATCCCGCCCGTGGAGCGCTGGTGAAAAAATGGCTTTCCGGTTCTTCTTCGTGTTTTTTGTATTGTACATTTTTCCTTTCCCGCTCTCTTATGTGCCGTACCTCGGCGGGTGGCTTTCGCCGGAGCCGTTGTGGCACATAGTGGTGCCGTGGACGGGCGCGCACGTCCTGCATCTGCCCGCGCCCGTTACGATCTTTACGAACGGCAGCGGCGACACTACTTACGATTATGTAAAGCTGTTCGTGATGGCGGTATCCGCCGTGGCGGTCGCGCTGGTTTGGTCGGCGGGAGACAGGCGGCGGAGAAGTTATGATGCGCTGCATCACTGGCTGCGCGTGGGTTTGCGGTATTACCTGGCGTTCACGTTGTGTATGTACGGTGTTTTAAAGATCTATCATTTGCAGATGCCGGCTCCTTTCCTGTCGCAGCTGGTACAGCCATTTGGCGATAAAAGCCCGATGGGGCTGGCATGGTCGTACGTCGGGTTTTCAGGCGCGTTCAGCGCGTTTACCGGCTGGGCGGAAGTGATCGCGGGCGTCTTCCTTTTGTTCAGGCGTACCACGCTGCTGGGCGCCATGCTTTCGGCATTCGTGATGCTGAACGTGGTGGTGATCAATTTCTGTTTTGACGTGCCGGTGAAACTGTTTTCTTCTTTCCTGCTGCTGGTGTCGTTGTTCCTGATGGCGCCGGACCTCGGGCGGATGGCCGGTCTTTTCCTCCTCAATAAACCCGTACGCGCAAGAACATACCGCCGTTACCTGCACAAGCGCTGGCTGCGCATATCGGCGGTCGTGTTAAAATGCGCGGTCATCGCGATGCTGCTCATTTCGCAGCTGCAAGGAGCGCTTGCGCGCGCGGAACGGTTCGGTAATGCGTCCCGCCCGCCGCTATACGGCATATACAATACGGAGCTGCTGGTGCGCGGTCACGATACCATACCGCCGCTGATGACCGATACCACGCGCTGGCGGCAGCTCGTTATTCAATACGGGAATTACGCGCAGGTGAAGCTGATGAACGATTCGATGGAATATATTTCGTTCAAGGTAGACACGGCGCTCAATACCGTGTCCATCTCAAAACAGAATGAGGATGCACATAAATCCGTGCTGAACTACACATCGGATTCAGCATATCTTACGCTCAGCGGCGTGCTCGATAATGATTCCGTAACGTACCGTTTCCGCAAATACGATCATAACCGCTTCAGGCTGATCAGCACGGGTTTCAGGTGGGTGAACGAGTATCCTTATAACCGGTAAAAAAATATTGTTGCCCGCATCCGCCGCAGGCGTATGTTGTAACATGCAATCCATTTCATAAAACCGCCTGGTTTTAATGCGCAATTTGCACAAACGATTGCGCATTTT
>JBQCFV010000443.1:0-2315 GCA_051958695.1 Chitinophaga sp.
TCTCACCCCCCCACGAACTTTTTTGTTGGGTCCTTCTATTTTGGGGCCCGCCGCCGTTTTCCCCCCACCCCGGGGGGGGGGGGGGTTTCCCCGGGTTTAAAAAAAAAACACGCCCCGCCCCGCAAGCGACCGCGAATACTGGGTGGAGCTGATGCGAAAAATGGCCGCGCCCATTCTCGGCAACCTGAGCAAAGGTACACTGAAAAAGATCTGGGATATGGAATACGCGCCCACCTGGGGCAAACGCGATAAAACCACCGCCCAGCTCGAAGGCTTCGGCCGGCTCACGGCGGGCATCGCGCCCTGGCTGGCCCTTCCGGACGACGATACCCGCGAAGGCAAGCTCCGCAAAACGCTGCGCGCGCAAATGATGCAAAGTCTCGCCAATTGCGTAGACCCTTCCAACCCCGATTATATGAACTGGGACCATGGCGGGCAACCCATTGTGGACGCGGCTTTTCTCGTGCACGGCTTCCTGCGCGCCCCGCAAACCCTCTGGCACCCGCTGGACGCTACCACCAAAGCACGTTTTGTAAAAGAGCTGCTGGGATTCCGCCGCCTCGGCAATTTCAAGAACAACTGGACGTTGTTCGCCGGCATCGTGGAGGCGTTCCTTTTCTCCATCAATGAAGATCATAGCATCGAAAGGATAGACGAATCGCTTAACAAAACCGCTTCCTGGTACAAGGGTGACAGCATGTACGGCGACGGCCCGGCGTTCCATTTCGATTATTACAACGCCTTCGTGATACAACCGATGTACGTTGACATTCTGAAGGTGATGGCCGCGCGCAACGACGCGTATAAAAAACAGTACGACACCGCACTGCGCCGTATGCAGCGGTATGGCGTCATCCTTGAACGGCAGATCTCCCCCGAGGGCACCTATCCCATCGTGGGCCGGTCGAGCACGTACAGGGTCGGCGCGTTCCAACCGCTGGCGCAGCTGGCGCTCAACGGCGAGCTGCCGGAGGAAGTAACGCCCGCCCAGGTGCGTTGCGCGCTTACCGCCGTGATGAAAAGACAGTTTGACTTTAAAGGCACCTTTGATAAGAACGGCTGGCTGACGCTTGGCGTAGTCGGCCACCAGCCGGACGTTGCGGACAGCTATTCCAATTCCGGCAGCATGTACCTGGCCTCGCTGGGCCTGCCGGCCACGCACCCGTTCTGGTCGGCGCCATTCGCCAGCTGGACGATGAAAAAAGCCTGGAACGGCGAACCTTTCGGCATCGATCATGCCATTCGTTTCTGACACTAGTAGTATAGATGAGAATAAATAAAAGGGGTGGGATGTTTATTCCATCCCTTCGGTTTTTGTGGGGACGGGAAGCTGAGTCTTCGGGTGTATTCGCGTATGGATCGCTTAATAGTGGATTAGCGCGGCGTACATTTTTGAGCGGTGGTAGATGGAGGGATGCTCGCGGAGCAGGGTTGTTTTTTTGTACCCGGCGTCCGCGAAAAGTTTTTGCAGGTTCGGGAAGGAAATGGGGTAAGGCACCCAGGGATTGGGCGTGTCCGTATTGTATTCCACGATCAGGAACTGGTGATCTTTTTCCAGGTGCGCGGCGGCTTTGGCGAGGAATGCCGGTTTGTTTTTTACGAAGTGCAGGGAATTGGCCATCAGGATGCCGTTAAGCGGCGGGAATTTCCATTCATCTTTTTCGAAATCCATCTGGAGGAAGCGGATGTTGGGCTGGGGGAACTTTACCGGTTCCCGGTCTGCCGCGATGATGCTACTGCCTTCGGGCAGGAGCGCGGCCAGCGCGCGGGTGAAAAGCCCTTTGCCGCAGCCAAGGTCCGCCCAGGCGGCCGGTGCGGTGCGGATGGCCGGTGTGTCGATGAGGGATATGGCGGTGTGCAGTTCCATTATTTATTGATTGCGATAATGCGGTAGCCTTCCGGCAGCGGGGCGAACCATATCTTTCCGTCACCGATCATGGCGCCCTGCGCGTTGCGGAAAATACGGTCGAGGCGTTGCGTGTCCACGGCGGTTTTCATAGACGCGTCGAAGATGTCGGCGTAATGCTGTTGGAAGACGGCGGCTGTTTTGTATTGCCGCAGCGGGAAGCGGGTATGCATCACGATGCTGTCGATGCGGTCGTTTTTAACCCAGTCTTTGAACCGGAGCAGGAATAATTTAAATCCTTCCGGGTCGTTGAACCCGGCGTTTTCCCAGCTGGAAGGGATGGTGCCGTCTTCAAAAAGCGTGTCCTGCGCCTGCACCTGCGCAGCCTGCGGGTCGACGGCAGGAGGCGGGGCCACGGGGACCAGTTCTTTTACGCCTTCGATAATGGAGCTGTCTGCGGCTGTTTTTT
>JBQCFV010000444.1:0-2124 GCA_051958695.1 Chitinophaga sp.
CCAGCACGATCTGCTGCCCGTTGGACAGGGTGAGCACGGCTTTGGCGCCGCCGGGCGGAACGTCGTTTACGATATGCGCCGTCGCGGCAGGCTGCGCGGAAGGTTTGTACCAGTAATAAATGCCGGTACCCGCTATGAGCGCCACCGCCGCGGCCACGGCAATACGTTTTATATACCGGAACCGCGGTTTTTCTTCCTGCAGGAACAGGTTGCCAATGATCCTGTTCAGCGCCGGACCGGCCTGTTCGCGCAATGTTGTGTCGGGTTCGTAATTATTCCATGCTTCTTCGAGCGCATTTTTCAACGTGTCATCATCCTCCGCCTGTTCCACCCATGCGGCCAGCTCCTCTTTTTCCACCGTGGTGATGGAACCCTCAAAAAAGCGTGTAACGAGATAACGGACCCTGGCGTCAGACATAAGGTTGAATGTTTAATAACGGGAAATATGCCCCTTTCGGGAAGTAAGACAAACGGGAAAGCAAAGAGGCATAGTGGAGGGGGAAAATTTTTTGAAAAAATAATATTGCCTGGCAGTTTTGCGGCCGGAGGAGGTTAAAACAAACGAAACGACCTTAGTCTTCAGGAAAATATTCAGCTAAACTTCTATAAAAGGCTTCCACATAATACGCTTTCCGGGGGTTATCGGAACGAACTAAAAGAGACGCATAGAAACCTGCTTTTGCATGAGATTCCTTACAATCGAACTTCTCGATAGAAATATCGATCTCTTTATGCCACCGGCTAAAAGCTATCCGTCTATGTCTTGCATAGCCGTCAGCCTGATCGCATATATAAAGCAACCCTATTTCTTTGTTTTTTTCAAAGTAGCCGGTAATGAAGGCGAGTATCGTTTTTTTAACTTTTTCATCGTATTTATTGACCGCTCCTTTACCTCTTTTTATTTCCGGAGACGGAAAAAATCCGAAAGATTGAACGATCAAATCGTCACCATCCCCATCTTTCAAATAATATTCGGTAAAATACAACTGGTAAGCAATCCCTGAATCCGTTACAAATTGATACCCTTCCTCTGTTTGAGTAAGGTCGTACAGGTTTGACAAGATCTTGATCTTTTAAAGAAAGACTCGAGGTTAAACAATTAAAAAAGACATGAGGTTAAACAAACCTAAATGGGCTTAACAAATTTAATCCCTTTAAGGCTGGCTAAGGATATCCCTTTGGAAATAGCTTCCCTGATCTTCTTTTTGTCTTCAACTATTCTGACAAAAGGATTATCCGCCCTTGGGCTATGAGGTTTAGTATGTACTTTTTTATTTTTCATACACTATTCTTCCCATGCGTTATTATGTGAATTGTCATGCATTTTCTCATGCACCCTACAAATTTAGGTATTTTTAAAAGATCCTACAAAACCGCCATCATCAGCAACACAAGATAAATCGTATCCAGCGAGTTGGGAGATTGCCGCATATGTTTGCGCAGGGTGCGCAACGCCTGTATCATGTGGTTCTTAACGGTGCCGGTGGTGATCTGCAGCCTGCGGGCGATCTCTTCGTGCTTTACGCCCTGTTCGCGGCTGAGGAGGAATACGATCTTTTGCTGCGGCGGCAATTGCTGGATGGCGTGGTGCAGCCTTTCCTGCGTTTCTTTCAGCGCCAGACTGCCCTGGGGAGTAACGTCGGCGGGCGCCTCGGACGGAGCGGCCAGCTGTTTCAGGATGGTCACCTCGCGGGCCATCCGCCGGAACCCGTTGATGGCCTGGTTTTGCGCCATGCGGAAAATATACCGCTGGAAGCTGTCTATCTGCAAAAGCGTGTCACGGTCTTTCCAGAGCTTCTCAAAAATATCCTGCACTGCATCTTCCGCCGAAGCATGCGAGCCGGTGAGCCTGAAAACAAAACCGTACAATTTATATTTATAGTCGTGGAAAAGCCTGGAAAACGCCATTTCATTCCCACCTGCTGCCAGCTGCAGCAACTCCTTCTCTGATTGCATACCCTTCGCGACAATGGAATAGATGAACACTGTAGACCTCCGACAAATTTATCAAGAAAAAACATTCGTGCCGGTTTTTTTTGACACGCATATAAACCGGTCGTGCTATGACCGCGGTTCAACATATGTTTCATAACGGGGGAAGAGGAAAAAAAACAGGACCAGCGA
>JBQCFV010000445.1:0-3460 GCA_051958695.1 Chitinophaga sp.
GCAGAACGCCGCGCCTACCACCAACAGCTACCGCAGCCTGCACAATCCGTGGACGCCGCAGCGGCAGAACGTGATGGACGCCACGCTACGCCTGCCCGGCGATGGTTTCGACAGCGAAATGGACAGCTACAATATCGAAAAAGGAACGTTCCTCCGCGTGCGGAATATCGCTTTCGGTTACCGGCTGAACGAAGGCTGGCTGAAAAAATGCCGCATAAAAACGGCGATGCTCAGCCTCAACCTGGAAAATTATTTCCTGTTCACCGGCTATAAAGGGTACGACCCGGAAGCCTCGTCGTTCGACGGCGATTTTAACCAGGGCGTGGACTTGTATCAATATCCGAAAGCGAAAACGCTGGCGTTCACTTTAAACGTTACATTTTGAGAAGGGACGGATATATGAAAAGAATAGGGTTGCTTGTATTGCTGGCGGTCGTTTCGTCCTGCAACAAGTTCCTGGAAGAAGAACCTTCCGGTTCGCTCAATCTCTCGCGTTATTACAAAACGCCCGAGCAGGTGAGCGCCGCGGTGAACGGCACTTATGAAGGGCTGGGCATTCCTTTTACGGTGGAGATCGGCGTGTCCGTAAGCCCGGTATATTCGCTGGAATACATCACCGGCTACAGCCGGAGGCCGCGCCCATCGGGGTTTGAGGACGATCAGTTCCTGCGGCTCAACCGGATAGACAATGCCAATTCGCGGTTGCAAGGATGGTGGAACGCCACTTATTACCCCGTGGAAAACTGCAACAGCGTGATCGAGCATGTGAGCGCGACCACTTTGGTAGACGAAACGACGAAGCAGCGGTATCTCGGCCAGGCATATTTCCTGCGCGCGTGGTATTATTTTCAGGCGGTGCGGCTTTTTGGGGACGTTCCTTTGAAGCTGGTCACCACCAAGGATCTGAACGATGTGAAGATCCGGCGGTCGCCAAAAGAGGCGGTGTACGAGCAGATCGTGAAAGATCTGCAGTTTGCGGAGAACAGCGGTCTTCCCTGGGCGGACCAGAGCGGGCGTGTGAGTCTTGGCGCCGTGAAATCGCTGCTGGCGAAAGTGTACATCACCATGGCCGGTTATCCGTTGCAGAAAGGGATGCCGTATTACCGGAAGGCGTACGACAAAGCGATGGAAGTGATCGGCAGCCGCCAGTTTTCACTGTTCGAAGAATACGGGGACCTGCGCAACGCCGCCGTGCAAAATACGCGCGAGCACATTTTTATGCTGCAACGTCATCCCACGGTGGCGCCAAGCAATATTCACGGTGCGTACCTGCCGTACCCGAACGAGCCTATTTCCCTGCAACCCGCGTACGGCGGGGCGATGGCGCCCGCGCAGGCGTTCTATGATTCGTACGCGGGCAACGACGGCCGCAAACAGGAGCAGGCGTTTTTTTACACGAAATACCCGCGGTACGGCGATCCGGCGGACACGATCGTTTTTCCCGCCCCGTACATATACCGGTTCTGGGATGAGGAAGCGGAAAGATCCGGCCGCTCCGGCGCCAACTTCCCGCTGATACGGTATGCGGACGTGCTGTTGTTGTGCGCCGAAGCAAAAAGCAACATCGACGGTGGCCAAACCTCCGACGCAGCGGCCATCGACGCGTATTACGCGGTACGCCGCCGCGCGTTCCCGGCGGAAACAAAACCGGCAACTATAACAACCGACGAAATACTGAAAGAAAGATACTGGGAGCTTTGTTTTGAATTT
The DNA here is from genome assembly GCA_051958695.1 of Chitinophaga sp. GTDB lineage: Bacteria > Bacteroidota > Bacteroidia > Chitinophagales > Chitinophagaceae > Chitinophaga. The sequence continues at coordinate 1,711 of JBQCFV010000445.1, forward strand.
CAGACCTGGTACGACATGCTGCGCACCAGGCGCGCCTTTGACGTAGAGCGGGGCATTATGACCGGCCTCGTGGGATACAGGGCGCCGAACCACCTGCGCGCATTCCAGGAAAGCGATCTCGAATTTCCATTACCACTCGCCGAAGTTCAGAAAAACCCGGACTTGGCCCTTTAACATTCACATGAAACTAAAACGATTTTGCCTGGCGGTGCTGCTTACCGCCGCGGCGCAGGGATCTTTTGCCCAACGGCATTACTTTATCGACGGCTATCACGGCGGCGTATACGGGCATTACCCGGTAGGGTACACCCGCTTTATGACCAGCCAGCTGCAGGCGAACCCTTACTGGAAAATTAACCTGGAAATAGAACCCGAAACCTGGGACGTCGTAAAGGTGCGGGAACCGGAGGCTTATGCTGAATTCAAAAAAATATTCGCAGATCAGAGCGACGGCGGGCGCATTGAATACGTGAGCCCTGCGTACGGCCAGAGTTATCTCTACACCGGCTCCGGCGAAAGCATGATCCGTCAGTTCAGCTATGGGATTAAAAAAATTAAAGAACATTTCCCCGAAGCGGTGTTCACTACTTATTCGAGCGAGGAGCCTTGTTTTACCAGCGCGCTGCCGCAGGTGCTGCTTTCCTTCGGGTATAAATATGCTTCGCTGAAAAATCCCAACACCTGCTGGGGCGGCTATACGCGGGCATTTGGCGGTGAGCTGGTGCAATGGCAGGGGCCGGACGGGAGCAGTCTGCCCACCGTGCCGCGCTACGCGACCGAGGCATTGGAGGAAAATTCCACCTGGCAAACTACCGCCTGGGATAACGGCCGCGAATACATCCGCACCGCGCTTGCGGCCGGCATCAAAAATCCCGTGGGCATGTGTCTGCAGGATGCAGGCTGGCGCAACGGTCCCTGGCTGAAACGGAAAGTGCAGTATGAAACCTGGCGCAATTACATCGGCCATATTGCGGACAAACAGAACGCGCAGGTATGGAGGGTAAGCCAGGAAGACATCCAGGTAAGCCTGGTATGGGGGGCGCAGGTATTGCAGCGCATCGCGCAGCAGGTGCGGAGCGCGGAGAACAGGCTTGCATCCGCGGAAAAATATGCCGCGATCAGCGCGTTATACGACGGCTTGCCCTGGCCGCAGCAGGCGCTGGATACGGCCTGGAAATCGCTGCTGCTGGCGCAGCATCACGATTGCTGGATAGTGCCATACAACGGCCGCAAAGGCGATACATGGATCGATAAAGTAAAGCGTTGGACGGACATGACGCTGGCCGTGGGCGACAGTATTCTGCGGCAGCATGCGGCGGAAGGAAACTTTATCCACGCGGCGAATACGGGCACGCGACCGCGGAATGCCGCAACGGGAAATGTTGCCCGTGGGATGAATACAGGCACGCGACCGCGGAATGCTGCAACGGGAAATGTTACCCGTGGGATGAATACCACCGCCCAACCGCGGAATGCGGCGGCGGGGAACTTTATCCGCGTAGTGAATACCACCGCGCAACCGCGCGGGGAATGGGTAACGTTGCCGCTCCGCAATAAGCGCATGCTGGAAGTGAAAGACGGAAAAGGCAAACGGGCAGCCGCTTACCGGCAATCGGACACTTCCATGGTGTTTAAAGCCGTTGTTCCGGCAATGGGTTTTAGTGTGTACCGTCTTGATGAAGGGAGTGAGAAAAACGTGTCTGCAAAACAAGCAAAACGCTTGCCCAACGGCCATTTCATAATAGAAACG
>JBQCFV010000446.1:0-2918 GCA_051958695.1 Chitinophaga sp.
TCTTCCTTCCGAAGCGGAGGTGCTTAAAGACGGCCTGGACGTTGGGGAAATGAATAAATTGCTGCTGCAAAAAGTAGAGGAGCTCACCCTTTACATCATCGACCTGAAAAAGGAATCGCAGAAGCAACAGGAAAAGATCGAACGGTTGGAGAAAAAGCTGGACTAAAAAAAGGGAACGCCCCCAAGCGTCCCCTTCATCTCATTTCCTTAAACGGTCTCACTAAAAATCATCTCCGCCTCCCATGTCTCCTCCATCGTCACCGCCTCTTTTCTTTTTGAAAATGTTGGCGTCCATCTTGCCGAAGCGCCAGCTTACATTAAGGCGCAGCTCGCGGCTCACGCGTTTGCGGTAACGTTCGGAATCGGAGAAGGTGGTCCTCGTCCAGCTCAGGTCGCGGTCGGTATTGAAAATATCGTTCAGGCCGAGCGATACGGAGAAATTCTTTTTCTTGAAGAAATCTTTTTTCACGGCCATGTCTATCTGGTATTCGGGCGCGTCCTCTCCCTGCGGTTCGATGCGGCGGCCTTCGTATTCGCCGGTTACCTGCAGCGTGAGGTTCCAGGGCAGCTTGGTGTTGCTGTTTATTTTACCGAACCAGATGAACCCGGAATTTTCGAGGTTCAGTGCGCTGATCTCCCGCTGCATCAGGTTCACGTTGGCGGTAACGTCCCAGCCTTTGGTGATCTGCGTGCGTACGGTCAGCTCCGCGCCGTATGAGTTCTCAACGTCGGCGTTGATCGGGTAACGTAGCACTACTTTACGTTCCTGCCCGTCGAGGTTCAGCGTGGTATCAATGGAGAAGTCGGTGATCGCGTTGTTGGTATTGCGGAAATAGACGGACGCGAGCACGTTTACCTTCTGGAAAAATTCTTTCAGGTATGACAGCTCGAAGCTGTTGGTAAATTCCGGCGTCAGCGAGGGGTTGCCCCGGCGGCCTGAATTGGCGTTGTATTCGATATTGGGCAGCAGGTCGCGGAACCAGGGGCGGCGGATGCGGCGGCTGTAGTTCAGCTGCAGCTCATGATTGCCTTTGAGCTTCTGCGAAAGGAATATGCTCGGGAACAGGCTGATCGGGTAATCGATCTCGTAATTGGCGCCTTTAACGTTTTTCATTTCGCCGCTGTAGAACGATTGTTCCGCCCGCAGGCCCGTCTGGAAGCCGAAGTTGCCAAAACCGCCGGTGTAGCTGATGTATGCTGCGTTGATCTGTTCGGTGTAGTGGTAGTTGTTGGACAATGAGGAATCGTACCTGAACTCGCCCGTAGCAAAATCTTTCCCCATCGTACTGAGCACGTTGTTGAAGGTGCGGTTATTGGAGCGGAGCCCTGCTTCGATCTTCATTTTTTCGTTGATCGGGTTCACGAAATCCACCTGGCCGGTGAGATAGGTCGTGTTGCCTTTGCTGTCGCCATAGCGCACTTCGGGCTGGTTGGGCGATGTGCTCAGCGTGCCATCCATGTTGAAATACTCGAGCGAATAATCGCTTATGCCTTCGCTGTTCGCGCGGTTGTAGGTCAGGTCGCCCGTCAGCTCGCGGCCTTCTTTGGCGAATTTGTGGCTGTAGCGTATCTGCGAGGAGTAGTTGCGGAACTGGTTTTTGCTGTCGTTGGCGCCGTTGCCGTAACGCAGGCGGTTTTTGCCGCCGTCGAGATCGTACACGGTCTGGGTGTTGATATTATTGAAGTCGCCGCCGGTGATGCCTTGCGACAGGGTGATGGTATTACGGTTGTCGATGAACCAGTCGAAGCCGATGCGGCCATTCTGGAACCTGCGGCCGAATTCGCCGTCCTGGTACTGATCGAGAAAAGTGGTGTCGCCGTTTTCCCAGTTTTTGCGCAGCATGTGCTGCGTCATGGGCGAGCGGCGGTCGCGCAGGCTGTAGTTGAGGAACAGGTTCACTTTGCCCTGGCGCGCGTTAAGGTCAACGCCTGCGTTGGCGCTTTTGGTGGTGCTGTAACCGCCCTGGATAAGACCGTTCAGCCCTTCGCGGCGGTTCTTTTTCAGTACAATGTTCAGGATGCCGCTCATGCCTTCCGCATCGTATTTGGCGGAGGGATTGGTCACCACTTCCACGCTGGCGATAGCGTCAGCCGGGATCTGGTCGAGCGTAAGCGTGCTGGGCCTGCCGTCCACGAAAATGGTGGGGCTGCCGTTGCGCACGGATACATTGCCGTCTATGTCTACGTTCACGGAAGGCACCTGGCGGAGTACGTCGGTGGCGGTGCCGCCGATGCTCGCGAGGTTTTTCTCTACGTTGAACACGCGTTTGTCTATCTCCATGGTAAAGGCCGGTTTCTCACCTACTACTTCTACCCCTTCGAGCGCCGTAGCAGCGGCTTTGAGACGGATATTACCAACGTCGGAACGGTTCTTCACCGTTACTGTTTTGTAAAAGGTTTCGTAACCGATAAAATAGATCTTGAGAATATAGCTGCCTGAGGCGACGTTCTTGAAATCGAAATCGCCGTTGCCGCGGGAGAGCATGCCTGTAACGATGCTGCTGTCTTTGGCTTTGAGAAGCGCCACGGATGCATATTCTACGGGTTTGCCGCTCTGGTTGTCCAACAATTTGCCAAGGATCTCTGCCTGGCCGCCGGGTTTTTCCTGCGCCATTGCCTGGGTGCTGATCCAGAGAAATCCAGCTAATAAAATGAATAATTGTTTCGTCATACTGCCTAAAACTGGGATGGATATTACTTTCGCCCGCAAATTACACAATCGGTAAGGAAGGCGGGAATTAAATGGATGGGTGGCAAATGGTTGCAAATCAGCAATGACGGCCTTTCCGGCTGGAATGGTGTTATAACGCGTTTTAGCGGGGTTTGGCTTAAAAACAGCCGGTGGCGAACGGGTTGCCGAACGGCAGGAAAGCGTGTTGAACGGACAATTATAGGATCAGGGGCCGGTTTGCGGGACA
>JBQCFV010000447.1:0-5588 GCA_051958695.1 Chitinophaga sp.
GCTGCCCGGCGTGGACGCCAGCCGCATGGGCATCACCGGCGGCAGCTTTGGCGGTTATATGACCTGCATGGCGCTTACTTACGGGGCCGACGTGTTCACCCACGGCATGGCGAACTATTCCGTGACCGACTGGCAGCTCTACGACAGCCACTACACCGAAAGGTTCATGGACCTGCCGAAAGACAATCCTGAAGGCTACAAGATCACTTCCGTGCTTACGCACGCGAACAAATACAAAGGGCTGCTGCGCATCGTGCACGGCACCATGGACGATAACGTGCATATGCAGAACACGATCCAGCTGGTAAACCTGTTCGAGGACCTGGGCAAACACTTCGAGCTGATGGTGTACCCGGGCGAGCGCCATGGATGGCGCGGCAAAAAAAGCATGCATTCGCGCAACGAGGCTTACCGCTTCGTGTACGCGAACCTGTTACGCAAGCCGCTGCCCGACCTGTTCAAAGGCACTAACTGATCCGTGTAAACGATAAGGAAACAAAAAAGCCCCGGAGACGCTCCGGGGCTTTTTTAACGAGGTAGGGGCAAAAAAACAGGGCTGCAAGAATACAGCCCCGAAAAATTTTAACCATATCTTTATTGAAAAACCTGTTACAAATTTCAATAATTTAGAAGTAACTCCAATATCCAAACTAGCGAACGCTATATTTTTTCCTGTTAACGTATAGAAAACTCCATTGAACGATTTGCGCGTACGTCCATATCCAGCAAACGCGCGCTGCGCGGCATGTTATCACTAAAAAAAATGTAATATGGGAAATATGGGAGAAGTAACAGCTATATCAGGTGGAGGGAATTAAAAAAGGCGGTAAGAATACCGCCTTTGTAATAATTTTAACCATATCCTATGAAAAACCTAAGTCAAAGATAAGGCGGGATCTTTCCCGCGCAAGTCTATTTCCGTGAACGTAGCGTTTTAGTTCGTGAAGTCGGGAAATCGGTGTTTTTATACACGCATTAAAATTATAATTAAATTAAAATATTTATCCCTACGCGATCCTATGGCCGTTTTTCACGAGGCGCTCCGGCTGCAGCAGCACGATTTCGTTATCGTCGCCCACTACGCCCAGCACAAGGCATTCTGAAAAGAAGTTCGCGATCTGCTTTACGGGGAAGTTCACTACCGCTACCACCTGCTTCCCGGCCAGTTCTTCGGGGCCGTATAAGCGCGTGATCTGCGCGGACGAGCGTTTGACGCCCAGCTCCGGGCCAAAATCGATCTCGAGCTGGTAAGCGGGATTTCTTGCTTTTTCAAAATTCACCGCCCGCACGATGGTGCCCACGCGGATCTGTACCTTTTCAAAATCGTTCCAGGTGATCGTTTCCATTTGCTTGAGAGTTTAAAGCAGGAAAATAAGCCGTTTGAAGGAAATGCGGCAGTGTTAAAGGAGGAAAGCGGCGGCGGAAGGATGTAACGGTTACGTCAGGGGAAAAAAACAGGGCGGTAAGAATACCGCCCTCAAATATTTTTAACCATATCCTATGAAAAACCAATGCAAAGATATCCCTGCGGGTTATTCTTCAAACCTGGTTTTCGTAAAACGATGGTTTTGTCTCGTAAACGTCCCAAATATTATACTGTTAACAACAAATTAACCAGTGCGGATACACCCTGTTAGTGCGTCGGCACTTTTGGCGCGGTGCCCATGATGGTGTCGATCTCGTGCATCAGCTCTTTGCTGAGCTTCGGATATACTTCCAGCGCCTTGAGCGTTTCTTTCAGCTGCTCTTCCTTCGTGGCGCCGAGTATCGCGCTGGTCACATTGGGGTTGGCAATGCACCAGGCCACGCTTAAAGTGGCGAGGCTTGTTCCCAGCTGGTCCGCCACGGTTTGCAGGATGGCCACTCTGGCGAGGTTATCATCCAGCAGGTTGCGGTTGCGCAGCCATTCGTAGCCTTCCAGGCTCAGGCGGGAGCCTTCCGGCACACCTTTGTTGTATTTGCCGGTAAGGATGCCGGAAGCCAGCGGGCTGAAAATGGTGGTGCCCAAACCTTCGTTCCTGTAGATCTGCGCATATTCCACTTCCACTTTTTCGCGGCGGAAGAGGTTGTATTCGGGCTGCTCCACTACGGGGCCGATCAGGTTGTACTGGCGCGCGATCATATGTGCGTGCATGATCTCGGCCGCCGTCCATTCGGAGGTGCCCCAGTATAATATTTTTCCCTGCTGTATCAGGTTGGTCATGGTCCATACCACTTCCTCGATAGGCACGTTCCTGTCCGGCCGGTGGCAATAGTACAGGTCGAGGTAATCGAGCTCCATGCGCTGCAGCGCCTCGTTGCAGGCTTCTACCAGGTGTTTGCGGCTCAGGCCGGTCTGGTTCGGTTTGTTGTCCGCACCGCGCCAGCCGAAATAGGCCTTGCTTGATACGGTGTAGGACGTACGGTCCCACTTCTTCCGTTTCAATACCCTTCCCATCATCTTCTCCGATTCGCCCAGCGCGTAAATTTCCGCGTTGTCAAAAAAGTTGATCCCGCTGTCGTACGCGAGGCCCATCAAGCGGTCGGACAAACTATCGTCTACCTGCCCGTGAAACGTGACCCAGCTGCCGAACGAGAGTACGCTGAGCTGCAGGCCCGATTTTCCTAATCTTCTGTATTCCATGATCGTGTATTTAAAAAGTGATCCATAAAAATAACAATCTGGCAAGGTGTTTGAATCTTATTTGCCAGGAAATTTTAGGTTAAAAAATAGGTTAAAGCAAAAGAAACCCGGTCAATCGACCGGGTTCTTTTGTTATATAAATGCTTGTGGCAGATCAGGGGGAGGAAAAAAGACTGTCTTCCACGACCATCGAACCGGAGCCGTGGATAAATTCGCTGCGGGACAGGTCCTGGTTGGCCCTGAAGCCTTGCCCGTACAACGTTTGCGTGGGCGTGGTAAGACGGCAGAAGTTGTCGGTCACGAACTCGTTCGTTTTCGGGTCCCAGCGGAGGTCCTTGCAATCGAGGCGCCGCGCGGTTTTCAGGCTGATGAACACTACGCTGTCGCGCAGGTAGATCTCGGTAGAATTTTCTTTGTAAGTGCCGAAATTGGCGGTGAGTATGCTTTCCTTGGTAAGCGAATCGGAATAGAACACCACCTGCAATCCTTTCGGGAAATCGGTATGCGGCGGTTCGGTAAGGTGCCTTTCCATGTACGGCGCGGTGAGCACGCCTTTTACATGGGCTTCCTGGCTCATGATGGTTTCAACCTGGTACGCCTGCTCAACACCGAGCTTTTTCGCATCAAAGGCGCGTACGGCGTTCACGTCGTTCTCGCAACTCATCAGCGCCATGGCAACAATGCCCAGGTATATGAAGTTTCTTTTCAAACGTCCGGTTAATCGTATTTGGTCTTGATGAACCAGCGGTCGCTCAGCGTGAAGCCTACGGTAACCCTGTAATAGGTTTCCTTCAGGCGTTCCTGGTTGCCGCGGGAACCCACTTCAAATGCGGTGTTGATCATGGTGAACTGGTTCATGGCGGGCATGATCCTTTTTACGGGGAAGCCTGCGCCGATGGAGAAGCCCCATACGTTCATATCGTCATTTCCAAGCTTGATGTAATCTTTCCCGAAGAAGCCGCCGGCGCGGTACGCAACCTTGTTCCAGTAACCAGTGAAGGAAGCGGCGTTCGGCACGAACTGGCCGCCGAAATTGATCCTCCAGCTGTCCTGCGTGCTGTCTTTTGCTTCAAAGTTCCTGAACCTGCTCCATTGGGAGCTGTTATAATCCACGCCGAACATGAACTTGTCCGTTTTGGTCAGCATGATGCCGCCGCCGAGGGTTTGCGGGTAGATCACGTTGCCCCTGTCTCCGCTCACGTATTCGATAGTATCGCGGGTATCGTATTCGTCGGACGATGCGTCGTAGTAAAGCGTTTCTTTCATGGATTCGCGGCGGGCCGTGAGCTTTTGCTCGAGGCTGCCGCTTACGCCGAAGGTAAGGTGAAGGTCTTTGGCCAGCGGTACCACCTGCTGCAGGCCCACGGTATAGAAGAAGCTGCCGTAGCTGGTCTTCCTGCTTACCCGTGAAGGCAGGATGGTGGTTTCGGAGGGATAAAGCACTTTGGTGCTGTTGTTCACGTTCCCGAAAAGGTAACCGAAGTTGGCGCCGATGCTGAAGTTGCCAGAAGCGATGCCGGAGCCGACGTAGGCCTGGTAAATACCGCCGTTGCCCTCAAACTGGTTCACCAGGGGCACGTTAAGGGTATCGAAGAAGATCCTGTCCTCCGCCTGCGCGATGTTGTAAGCCACGCGGGTCATGGGCCGGAGACCGATGTTGAGGCCCCACTTTTTGCTCAGGGGCATGCCCAGCTGAAGATAAGCGAGGGTACCGAAGCCGGACTGGGAGCTTTCGTCGCCGCTGTTAAGCCGGCGTACGCCGCCGTTCACGCCAACATCGAAGGTTACCAGCTGCAGCCTGGAATAGCTGGCGGGGTTCAGGTAGTTTACGGATTGTGGACTGGCAAAAGCCTGGGCTGCGCCTCCCATCCCGAGATTGACGGCATTTTCCGAACGGGAAAGCTCGCCTAAACCGAAGCGAGAGTAAGGTGTGTTATCCTGAGCGGCAGCGTTCTTTACGGAAAGCATGGTAACGCCAAGCAGGCAAAAGAGACTAGCTTTTGTCCAATACATTGAGTTCTACGATTGAATTTAAACCTTTATACATTAAATACGGGCTTGCAAATATCTTACTTTTAAGGCGGGAAGCAAAAAATTCCAAATTACCCCCTGTTAAAAGCACGTTAAAGTTCCGGTACCTGGCGGAATACGCTGCTATCATGCCTTCCACCTCCGCCAAGGCGCCCTCTTGCACGCCGCTCAGGATGCTCTGCCGCGTGTTGTAACCAATAAAGGCGTATTGGGTGCTGCTTTTTACCAGCGGCAGCTTGTCGGTAAATTCGTGCAGCGCCCTGAAACGCATGTCTATACCGGGACTGATGCCCCCGCCCAGGAATACGCCCGTTTTATGCACAAAATTGTAGGTGATGGCGCTGCCCGCGCCGATGATAAGGCTATGCCTGCCCGGAAATTCCGCCCAGGCGCCGGAAGCCAGCGCCATACGGTCCACGCCGAGGGTCTCGGGTTTTTCATAGGCCAGCTTTACAGGAAGCGGCGTATCGTGCTGCAGTCTGATGAAAGGCGCGCGTTCCGCCAGCAATGTTTCCAGCGCGGGCGGATGGTCTATCACCGAAGAGAGGATGACGGCTGAAGGACGGTGTTCGTCCAGCGCGGACCTTACTTCTTCGAGAAAACCCGCGTCTGAAAAAAACAGCTCCTGCCGCAATGCCCCGTTCTGCATAATACCGCATTTCAGGCGCGAATTGCCCAGGTCCATGCAAAAAACTGGTCCGGTCATGCCGCCAAATTAAAAATTATCCACGGATAAATTTTTGAAATGCCCGTTGAGCTTTACGCGGTCTTTGAGCCGTTCCATTTCGGTCATAACGGGTATCACCTTGAGCAGGTGGCGTTTGAGGTATTCCAGGCGCTGCATTTCCTGGAAAAGATGGAGCACTTCGTATTCTTCCTTCAGCGAAAGCCCTGCATGATGCGCCAGGTCGTAAGCGCGCAGCACCTCGTCCGC
>JBQCFV010000448.1:0-4788 GCA_051958695.1 Chitinophaga sp.
TCCTCAAGAACAGCCTGCTGCGGCTTACCCAGGCGCAGGTGCTGCAATACGACGTTGACTTCGTGTACATGCGTTTTGCGGAAGTGATGCTCAACTATGCGGAAACGGCCAACGAAACCGGCAAGCTCGCCGAAGCGCTGGACATTCTCAAACAGCTCCGCCAGCGCGCAGGCATCGAGCCCGGCGCCGATGGCAACTACGGTATCGTAGCCGCGGACCGTGCCGCCATGCGCGAAGCCATCCTGTATGAAAGGGCCATCGAGCTATGCTTTGAAGGCCACCGGTTCTGGGACCTGCGCCGCCTGCGCATGCTCGACCGGCTGGACAATACCACCAAGTCAGGCGTGGAAGCCATCCCCGTCAATCCCGACGGCTCCAACATGCCGCTGGACATTGCGCGCGACAAAGCGAACGCCAACGAGCTCACCGAAACGAATTTCCGTTATGTGCTGCACCAGGTGCCGCGCTCCGGCGTAAAAGTGAACACCGTTCCCAATACGTATTATTTCTTCCCGATACAAAAAGACGTGCTGGACAGGAATCCTAACCTTCAGCAGAACAAGGATTGGGGAGGAGCGTTCGATCCAACGCTGGATTGATTTTTTTGATTGTTTTAGAAAGGGCCGCGAATGTGTGGCCCTTTTTTTTACCGGCTGTTTTTTTATAAGACAATTTCATTAAATTTATTTATTCTTTAACCCAGGCCCTGTTTGTTGGACCTTATGACCCTTACCCCTTTATGGAACTTACAGCAACCTATTTCAACATCTTTGGCGACTCCCAGAAACCGATGGCCGCAAGTATTCAATCCCTGGAATATTGCGAAGCGGTGATAGACTATGCCGGTCTTTCCTCTATTCTCGACGCTGGCAGCGGGCTCAGCTCCGCCTTCTTTCATTCCCGGTACGGGAACGTGGTGACCGTTGACGACGATCAATATTGGGCGGGCAGGACCCGGCAGTTCCTGCTTTCAGAATTTGGCCGTGATGTGACGATCGGCCAGATCGGAGAATTGCAGGACGCACGCTTCGATTTCGTATTCTATGATTACGGAAATATCGAAACAAGGATCTTTTACTTCAAAAAAGCATTGTCCGCCTGCCGCAGGTGCATGTACGTGGACGATATGCACGTGGGGTATTACAGGGATTATGTGATGACCAAAGCGAGGAATTATTCTATTGAACTGGTGGATGCTTCAAAAGACGAGTTCGGACGGTATGGCGCTTTGATCATAAAATAACGCCTGCCCATGAACAGACTCATCAGGCTGCCCCGGGCGGCGGTCCATCTTTTTGTCATCTGGTGCTTCAGCCCTTTTTCTTACGCATGGGCTGCCCGTCTCAGGCGACGGTACTGCGCGGGTATCGGCGCAGTGTTGCCGGCTGCGGTTATCATTACGGAAGTGCGTTTCCGTTGGCCGCACATCTTTTCGTTCGTCAGCCTCTCGGTGACCGTGAAGGGAATGGAGGCCGAGCTGCGCCAGCTGGCCGTCGGCCCGGACGTTAAGGCATTGCTGCAGGGGACCTTTCGCCTGAAAACATTGCGGGCAGGCAGTATCCAGCTACGCGCAGGCCGCGCCGCGCCTGCAGAGGAGCGGCCAAAAAGCGGCGGGCCCGCAGCAACGGGCATTTTGCCGCGCGTCTACCGGCAGGCATTTGAGACGTTCCGCCGGAGCATAGGGCTGGTTCCTCAGAACGTGCTCATCAGTTCACTGGACATCGCTTTTCATAGGCTAAAGTGCAGCCTGAAAGAGATTAGCTGCCGGAACGGCGTGTTCGGGTTTCATTTGTTCGCAGGCCGCAATGCGGACGGCTGCAATATCAGCGGCGTCCTGGATGCGTCCACATGCCGCATTGCCTTCGAAAGCCGCGCCCTTGCCGTGGGCGGGCAGCAGCGGTACTTAATAAGCGGACCGTTTTCAGCAGAGTTTTGCAGTTCCGCACAAAACGTGCTGGTGGTGAATGTGCACGCCGGCAACGTTTCGCTGAAATGGCCTGTATTGGCGGCAGAGCCGGTGAATATAGATAAAACGTCCGCTGCCTTGCATTTCCGGCTGAACGGGGAAAGTTTTGTGTTGGAGGATACCTCCGTTGTACGTGTAAACGGCTTCGGATATTTTCTCTATGCCTGTCACGCATTCGCACCGGAAAATATTTTCCGGGTCATTATCGATACGGGCGAAACGACCCCCGGCGTTTTGCTGAAGGCGTTACCATCACTGAAAAAATTATTGCCGCATTCCTTTACCGGCCGTCTTCCGCCGGTGAATATTTCATTTGCGGCCAGCATTGACAACCCTTATCAATATCTTCTCGAAACCAGTATGGAAGAGGGAATGCAACTGGCGCCCGCTGCCGGCTGGCCGGATATCTGCCAGCCTTTTACGCACGAAGTGTTCGATAACGGAAGCTTCGTCAGGTCGTTAAAGCTGTGGCCGGGCAGCGGCGATTTTTGCCCGCTGGAATCGCTCCCGGAAGTGCTTGCCTCGATCGTGCTGACTGCCGAAGATCCTACCTTTTACAAGCATAACGGGATGGACCCGTTTTTTCTCGGGTATGCCGTTGCGGACAATATCGCGGAACGGAAATTCAGGCGTGGCGGCAGTACCGTCACGATGCAGCTGGTGCGTAATCTTTTCCTCGATCATCATAAAACCGTTTTTAGGAAACTGGAAGAGATCATGATCGCGTTGCTGCTGGAGAACGTATGCCGTGTGCCCAAATCGCGCATCCTCGAATTATATCTGAATATCATCGAATTTGCGCCAGACATTTACGGCATCACGGAAGCGGCGAAATATTATTTCGGCAAACCTCCGGAAATGCTCAACCTGCACGATTGCCTTGTACTTTCCTACATTATTCCCAGGCCCAAGTTTTTTATGGACGCCGTTGCGGCCGGCGCCGACCAGCTGCGCAAGAACCTTTTCCAGCATATGGAAGGGAGCTTGCGGGTGCTGGTAGGTACAGGGAAGGTTTCGGAAGAAGAAGCGAACGCGGTATGTCCTTCGCTGCATATCCGCGGTTATAAACTGCAGCTCGGTTAAAAATGAACGTTATGCCCATTCCCGTGATACATCTTCCCATTCCCCCGGGGGCCTGCAATCCCCGGCGATATTCGCATTTAGCCTACCCGCTGCTTGAGCGGGGTATGCCCGGCACCCCGCTCGCAGGTCGCGGGCCGGAGGAACGGAAGGCGCTGCTACGCGCTGCGGTGGATTGGCTGGACGTGGAGCGAAGCCCGAGATATCGTGCGCATAACGACCGGACCTTTTGCAATATTTATGCATATGATCTTGCATATTGCCTGGGTTGTTATCTTCCGAGGGTATGGTGGAGCCAGGAAGCGGTGCGGATGATCCTGCAAGGCAAAGGGGTGGAAGCCGTTTACGGCGAAACGGTCTTCGAGCAGAACTGTCATGCCCTGTACGACTGGTTTGGCCGGTACGGGCATCATTATTCCTGGCAATCTTGTGCGGCGGCGCCCGGGGAGATGCAGGAGCACGCGGACCGGGGATTGCTGGTAATGATAGTCGCTCAACCGGCGGCGCCCGGCGGGCATGGGCATATTACAGCGGTAATGCCGCGAGAGGCCGGTGACCCTACTGACGACCAGCCGGTCCAGACACAAGCCGGGAGACGTAACCACCGCAGGTTTACAGGCCGTTGGTGGGAACAGCCGGGCTTGTACGGTCACTGGGGCGCCTGGGTATGTATGGCCTGATCACCGCCGGCCAGCACTTCCTTCACCAGGTCAAGCAGCATTACTATGCGTACTTCTCCGGTTTTATTCCAGGCATCATGCACAAACGTGTCGTCGAAAATGAATGCCTCTCCTTCCTTCCATTTTTTTTCAATGCCGGCCACTCGCAGGCGGCAATCGCCTTCCGGTATCTGGATGCCCAGATGGCAACGCAATACCCTGTCAGTATACCCAACATGGGGCTTGATAATCGTACCCGGCTCGAGGATGGAAAATCCCGCCGTTTCTATCAGGCTGTCGTGGCGGTTGATGAAGGCGGAAATAGCGGGGCAGATCGCATGTGCGCTCTCGATGTTCTTTCCCGCGAAACGTAAGCCGAACACGTTCCATCCTTCGTTGTAAAGAAACGTTTCGGGCCATTGCATGTACAATCGCTGGCTGGCAACGGAACGGTATTCGTTCCTGATATTTTCAAATTGCGATTCAAGGTCGCGGAGAAAAGAGTAAGGAAAGGTGTCGAACGCGGGTTTCTGAAGTGTTGTTTGCATAATAAACGTGGGTTAAAAAGGTGAATGTTCAGGGTTGAAAATATGCATGTATATGCTTGAAGATGCTTGCTTCGTCCGCATCCGCGGGTAATGGTTCGTCGGGTGATATGGGGCCCGTATAACGGTGCCCGTTGCGGTCTTCAGGTACGGTAGTGGCCAGCGCGATGCGCGCGCCGTCAGCCAGTGTATATATGGCAACGCCGGTAGGAAGGCCGTAAGTAGCGGTTCCGAAACTCCGGCAATGAGGCAATCCTTTCAGCATGAGCGTAATAATTTCTCCGGTACTGGCGGTATAGGGGCCCGTTATCACCGCTATGCGTAGGGGTGGAATGGTTCCCTCGCGGTACGCCCAAATGGAAAGCTCCCTGAACCGCGCCTTTTTTGTTTCCCGCCACAGCGTACCATGAAGGAAGCGGTAAGAGTACCTGTTGTCCCGGTTGTCCACGTAGGTGAACAGCAGATCCTCGCCCGTGAGCGCGCCCAGTCCGCAGAGGAATGGCGCGTTGGAGCCGCCTTCCATTTTGCGCAGATCGAT
>JBQCFV010000449.1:0-2170 GCA_051958695.1 Chitinophaga sp.
AGCAACGCCTGCGGAGAAACGCGCGGCTGCTGTACTGAAGGATTATCTCGGGAAAATATCCGGCGCAACGCCCGCGCAGATCAGCGAAAACGCTTACAGGGAAGGCGATGCAGCCATTTTTATCGGCAATACCGCGCATGCGGAAAAGTTCGGGCCGGGGAAGATAAAGGGAGAAGGATTTCTGATCGCCACGGACGACCAGCATCTCTACATCCGCGGGGGAAGCGGCAAAGGCGTGGTGTACGGCGTGTATACATTGCTCGAAAAATATGTCGGCTGCCGCAAATATGCTGCTGCGCCCGCATTCGTGCCTTCAAAAAAAACAATGGGCATACCCGCGCAGCTCAACGATCTGCAGGAACCGCAGTTCGTTTACCGCGAAACTTACTACCCCGCCCCGCTGGACGCGGAATACCTGGAATGGCACAAGCTGCATCGTTTTGAAGACCTCTGGGGGCTCTGGGGGCACTCCTATTTCAAGCTCGTACCGCCGAAAGAATATTTCTCCACTCACCCGGAATATTATGCGCTGGTGAACGGTAAACGCCGCGCCACGCAGCTTTGCCTGAGCAATGAACAGGTGTTCAAAATAGCTGTCGATTATTTCCGGAAAGCCATTGCGGACAACCCCGATGCGCTGTACTGGAGCATTTCCCCGGAAGACGGGGCAGGTTATTGTACCTGCGATCAATGTGCGCTGGCAGATAAAGAAGAAGGGAGCCATGCCGGATCACTGATCCGTTTTGTGAACAGGGTAGCCGCGCAGTTCCCCGCTCAAAAATTTACCACGCTTGCGTACACTTACACCCTGCAACCACCCGCCCGCACCAAACCGGCATCCAACGTGGTGATCATGCTCAGCAGCATCGATGCTTACCGGAATCAGCCGCTTGCAGAAGCGCCGTCCGCCGCGTCTTTCCGTAACGCGCTCGCGGGCTGGAAACGCATCGCGGCGAATATTTTCGTTTGGGATTACACCACGCAGTTCACCAACTATCTCGCGCCTTTCCCCGACTACTTCCTGCTGCAAAAGAACCTGCAATACTTTGCGGACAACGGCGTTACCGGCGTGTTCTCGCAAGGCAGCGGCGGTACTTATTCGGACATGGCAGAGATGAACGCGTACGTGCAGGCAAAATCGTTATGGCAACCGGAAGTGTCTGCAGATACGGCGTTCAGCGATTTACTGAACGGTTATTACGGCCCTGCCGCACCCTTCATCAAAAAATACCTGGACGCGCTCGCCCGCAACCTTCAATCCTCCAAAGCCCCGCTGGACATATACGGCAGCCCGGTGAACGACCGGAACAGCTACCTTTCACCCGTGTTCATCGACGAATATTCCTCCCTGCTGGACGAAGCGGAGAAAGCCGCGGGCGACAATGCCGTGCTGGCGGAAAGAGTGTACAAAGCAAGACTGCCGCTGGAATATACCGTGCTGCAGCAGTCACGGTTATACGGAACGGAACAATTCGGCTATCTCGTGTCTGCGGACAACGGTTTTGCACCAAACCCGAAATGGGCGGAAAGAGTGAAACGGTTCGTACAGCAGGCGAAAAAAGCGGGCGTAACGGAGCTTTCCGAAGGAGGTTTGAGCCCGGATGCTTATCAGCAGGAATGGGAGGAATTGCTCGCGCGGCCGTGGCAACCCAGCCTCGCATTTGGCAAAAAGGTCACGCTGCAATACCCTTTCACGCCCGAATACACCGCAAAAAAAGAAGCGACGCTTACAGACGGGCTTGTGGGCGGGAAAGATTTTTCCATGAACTGGCTCTTCGTATACGGCAACGACCTGTCAGCTACCATCGACCTTGAACAAACGCAAAAGATCAGCAACGTTCAGCTCAACTTTTTACAGGACGCCCGGCATAATATTTTCCTTCCGACAGATATTACAGTGGAAGTATCTACAGACGGGCAATCGTACAGCCCCGTTGCGCGGCAGGCCATAAAAACGGCGGAGGAAGAGGATTTCAGCGCCTATGTAAAAACGTATACCCTCAGCTTGAATGCAGGCGCGCGGTTTGTGAGAGTTACCGCAAAGTGCCTGCCGCAGATGCCCGCGTGGCGGGGGAATAATAAAAAACCGGCGGTCTGTTGCGACGAGATATTTGTGAAGTAACCATTCACTCTATTCCAACCCCGTACATCCCGCTCGCCACGGCCACGC
>JBQCFV010000450.1:0-2949 GCA_051958695.1 Chitinophaga sp.
CAACTACAACCAGCCCAGCGTGGTGTACAATCCATTCTACTGGGACCGGAAAATATCGCCCATCGCGTACGACGAAAGCAAACGCCAGTACATCGAAGACCTGGAAATAGTTGCGCTCGACGGCACCTCGCTTTTTTTTGACGCGCTGGCCGCCCAAACGCAGGAACGCATCTACCAGCTGAACGTGGCCAACCAGGACACGCTGTACAAAATATCCAAAGGCCGCTTCGACCTCGGCAAGATCGCCGAGAACGAGCTGCTGCAGATAGAGCTGAGCCTGCTCAACGCGCGCAACACGCTCGAGCAGTCCACCCTGCAGAAAGAGATCGCCTACCAGGAGCTGAAACGTTTCCTGAACATGCCCAAGGACGCGGACATCAAGCTGACGGCGCCCGCCAGCGTGCCGCTGTTCAGCGTACCGCTCGACAAAGCCGTGGCCGAAGCCGGCTCCAACCGCCAGTCCGTGCTCGAGTTCAGACGCCGGCGGCTCGAAGCCACCCAGGACGTGGCGGAAGCCCGCGCTTACAGCGGTTACGAGTTCACCCTGCGGGCGCAGCTGGGGCAACCCAACACCGGCCGCACGCTCGGCGCCGTGTATTCCGGCGGCGAGATACAACAGAACTTTTCCATCGGCATCGGCATTCCTCTTATGGACTGGGGCCGCGCACGGTATCGCGTTCGCCAGGCCAAAGCCAACCGCGACCTCATCGAGATCGACATCCAGCAGGCGGAGCGGCAGTTCGAGCAGGAAGTATACCTGCAAACGCAGCAGTTCAACATCCAGAAAAACCTGCTGGCCAGCGCCGCCAAAGCGGACACCATCGCGAAGCTGCGCTACGAGATCACCAAGGCGCGTTATATGATCGGCAAGATCAGCATCACCGACCTCAACCTCGCGCAAACGGAAAAAGACCAGGCCTCGCAGAATTATGTGTACGCGCTCCGCAACTTCTGGCGGGCTTATTACACCGTGCGCAGGCTTACACTGTACGATTTTGAGAAGGACGAAAAAATACGCTACGAATTTTCGGAGAAATAATTTTTGGCAAGTTGAAAACAGGATGCCGGGTATCGAAAGAAATCCGGCATTATTTTTTCTGTAACGGCCGTATGAGTCAAAGATGGATCGTTCCTGTCATTTTGCTGGTACTGGTGGCGATATTCGCCGTAAAGTCGTGCCGCGACCAGAAAAAAGCCAGATCGTTGCTGCGGGTGAACGAGCAGCTGATCAAAGAGAACCGGGAGTTAAAGAACAGCCTCACGCTCAGCAACCGCACGGCGGAGCAGATCGCGGGACGGAAAGACATGCAGGTACAGGCGCAGGCCACCTTCGTAGACCGGCGCGAATATTTCCGCAAGAACTGGAAACAGTACATTTCGCTGAATACGGGGGATTACAAGACCGGCTTCCTCGGCGGCATCCGCAACCTGCGGATCACGCTGCGGAATCAGACCGAATACCCGCTGGACAATGCGGTGGTGATGGTGGAATACCTGCGGGGGAACGGGGACGTGTTCAAAAGCGAACCTTACACCATTCACAACATACCGGCCAAAGGCGTGCAAACCGTGCAGGCTTCCAACAGCCGGAAAGGCACGAAGGTGAACATCCGGCTGATGAGCGTAACGAGCCAGGCGATGAACTTCTGCTGGAGCCACGACAAAAAGGCGCAGCCCGGCGATCCCGATCCCTGGGCCTGCGTGGCCGCTGCAAAGCCGCGTCCGCAATAACATTCCACTCCATCATAAATACAATACCGGGCGATCGCAGGGAAGTTCCCTTTGAAAGCCCGGTATTTTTATTCCGCATAATTTCATGCAATTGCAGGGTGACTGTGTGAAACCGGTACATTTTTCATCGCGGCATACATGCAGCGATTGCAGGTGGCCCTGGAAAGACCCGGTGGTTTTTATGCGTGTTGATTATCCTCTTTTCGACTTCAGATCCACCCTTCCGATCTCGCTGCCATCGTCTTTTATCATCACGAGGTTCAGATCCTTTTCAGTAGCCTTTACCTTGATGATGGTGCGGATGCCGTCTTTCGGGCCGCCGCCTATCACGATCGGGTAGGAGTGCTGCCCCGCCACCGGCTGGTGAATGCCCGGCCGGTGCGTATGCCCGGCGATGAACAGGTCTACTTTCGCTTTTTCGAAAATGGGCGCAAAAAGTTTGCGGCATTCCATCGTGCCGTGCCAGTCGCCGGAGTAATAATGCGGGATGTGCATCATCACCACGCGGAACTTTGCTTTTTTGAAAGCAGATGATTGTACCACCTGTTTCAGGTCTTCCGCCTGCTGGCGGCGGTATTCGTCGAAGTCCACGATACCAGCGTATACGGGATGCGTGTCTTCTTTATCTTCCCCGGTGTCCAGCACGGTGAAGTGCACGGGGCCCCATTGTTTGGCGAAGATGTACGGCCCGTCGAAATAATTCGCCAGCTCCAGCCGGTACTTGCCGCGCGTTTCGTTGTTGAAGCGGGTGAACAGGAAAGGTTTTTCGGAGGCGAACTCATTGCCCAGGGGCACCAGCAGGTGGTCGAGTATCTGCTTTTCGTCTTCCTGGTAATTGAACATATCGCCGTTGAGGAACACGAAGTCGTAGGGATCTTTAGTCAGCCCCATGAGCAGCGGGAAGCTCACATCGCCGCGGTCGTGTATGTCGTTGAACACAAGCCAGCTTACCTCTTTCGGGTTTTTGGCCGGTGTGGTGAAGGTAAATGTATCAGAGCTGATGGTTTCCCCGTAGGTGAGCTTGTACGGCCTGAACTCGGTGATCTCTTTCGAAAGCACTTTGTAATGATAGGTGGTGCCGGGTTTCAGGTTGGTGAGGCGCACGCGGTGCAGCCTGTCGTACGAATCCACGATGCCGGCCTGTATCCGCCGCCCGGTTTTGCCGAGCTCGGCGCTTTCGCCGTATTCCACCCAGCTGTAGGTGGGTTTGTTGCTCAT
>JBQCFV010000451.1:0-3595 GCA_051958695.1 Chitinophaga sp.
TCTCCGCATACGCCAGCGTTACGCTGTCGCCGGGAGCCAGCGCGGGCTGGTCGTTGCGGATAAGATCAGTATAGATCGCGTATTTGCTGCCGAGGTACAGGGCTTTGATATAACAGCGTTCCACCGGCGCACCGGGCTTCAGGGTAACGGTCAGGCGGAAGGCCGGGTATTTGCCGTTCTTATAACGCAACCGGATATCATCTCCCGTAACGGTTTCGCCGGTCGCGTCGTTGTTCGCCGTTTGCCCTTCCACGATCTGCCAGTCAAAAATAAAACGGTCTTTTGTGAGCGTATCGTCGAGATGTTTTAATTCTTTCGCGGCGCGCCAGTTGGCAACGGTGCCCATTTTTTTGACGAACAGCGCGGCGTCCGGCTCCCGGCGGAACAGCGGCAGTTCGCCATTGTAATCCGTGAGCACGTATTGTCCGTCCGCCAGCCGTTTCACCTTGTATTGCGCGCCCGGCGTGCCGGGTGTAAAGGATAATTGCAGTAAGGGGGAATCGGCTTCCTTGTAAGCCTGCTCCAGATCTGCGTCCGGCGGGCTTTCCACGATCATGCTGGCCCTTTCCGCCTTTAACAGCGATGCGCGCACGGTAAGGCTGTCCGTATCAAAACCGTTCAGCTCAATAACGGAATACATTGGGAACACCGCTTTGACCGGTACTTCCGCCATTCTTTCCCCATCCTTTACCCGTACGATATCTCCTGCCGCGAGGCCGTGCAATTCGCCGCCGTAAAGTTTCCATACCTGGTCGCGCCCGTTGAAGCGCACTTCGAACGCAGGCTGGTAAGGTTGTATGGAAGAAGAAAGGAATTGCTGGTCGAGGTCGGCATCATAGAATGAAAATGCGACGGGATGCTGCCTGTCTGCCCGGCTGCTGACGGTGATGCCCAGCCGTTGCACGAGATCGCGGTAGCTGGCGGCCGTACCGCCCGCCCGGAGCACTTCCGCGAGCTTGCCGGTGAACAGTCCGCCGCGCATGGACTCCTGCGCTTTTTCGTCGCTGCGGCAGGCCGCGAGATGCACGTAACGCGGAATGCTGATCTTCAGCCGGCCGCTTTCCCGCATATAAAAATGTTCGTCGCCATAACCGATAAAGTCCCGGAAAGCCACCCTGTTGCGCGCGGAAGGCTGAAAGCGGTATTGCACGCCATCGTCGTTCACCAGTGCGCGGGTGTTGTTGCCCGAATGGCAGCAGTCCATGATCACGAGGCAATGCGCCCTGGTATTGGCGAACGCCTTCCAGAGAAGATAAGCCAGCTCTTTATCGATCAGGTCGCGGGCGGCGGTCCGGCTGTCCATGCACACCAGCGTTTCGAGCAGGCGGCCGGGATTGTCTTGATAAAACTCTTCGGGGGCCTCCGTTTGCGAGCCGTGGCCGCTGTAAAAAAACAAGCAGATATCGCCTTCCTTCGCCTTTTCGAAATGCGCGAACAGCTTGCCGGTGATATTGGCGAAGGTGGGCGCCTCATAGGCGAAGGCGGCCTGCTGCTCCTGCCGGTAAGCGTCGATCTGCCGTTCGTCCGCGGCGTTGGGGGCCAGGTAATAAGCGGGAAGATATTCCATGTCCGGTTGCTGGGCTACCTGCTGGCGGAACAGCAGGTCCATCTTCAGCACGTCATGTATGCATCCGCTCAATGCGCCCTGCGGATAGGCATTTATGCCCACGAATGCGGCATAAAACTTACGTTCTTGCATGTCAGCTGTATTTATTGCGAAATGATGGGGTCACATGTATCCTTTCTGTCGTCGCGTATATTGGGATCGTATCAAACCTACTACTTTATTGAGGCTCAGACAAATAAAATTTGAATTACTGTAAAAATCGTAAATTACAATGAATTGTTACTCCAAAAATATCAAAGCGCGCACAAGATTTATTTACCCCGAAGCGTCTTGACATGAAAACTATTATTATATCCTTTGCAAACAGCACGGACGCGCCTTTAAAATCCATCACGGCTGAAGACGAAGGTATCTACGGCGTCCTGATCGCCAGCCGGCGCGGCGCCTGCCAGGTGCACCGCGAATCGTACGCCACCGTCGCCAATATGAACAATGCTTTCGCCGCCTACGGCAATGAGATCGCTATTTTTCATTACGGCGGGCATGCGGGGCAAACCTCCCTTCTTTTCAACGACCAGGAGGCCAACGGCATCGGCATCGCCTACCAGCTGAAGCCCAGCATAGACGCGGGCAACCTGAAGCTCGTGGTGCTCAACGGCTGCAGCACCGCGCAACAGGTGAAAAAGCTGCTGGACCTCGGCGTGCCTGCGGTGATCGCCACGCATTGCCCTGTCGAGGACGATGCGGCCGCCATCTTTGGCGTGGAGCTTTTTAAAAATATCCTTCAGAAAAGAATGAGCACGCGCAACGCGTTCTCCGCCGCGCTGGCAGCCGCGCAGGTGGCCACCACGGCGGCCCTTGGCGTGGACGAACCGCTTCACCGCGACCTTCACCTGCCCGGCGATACGCCCCGTGAACCATTCTGGGGATTGTTCTACAAAACGGCCGATGCGGTAGACGACAATCCCCTTCCCCACGTGACGAGCGACGCCGCCCCCGTGAATTACGAACCCAACCTGCAGCTCACCCAGTCCATCTTCAACGCCCTCGTGGCCGACCACAACGCTCCCGCCGAACAGCTCAACATCCGGAAACAAAGCGAGATCATCGACGACAACGTGTTCCAGAAAGCCATCATGGACGTGCTTCCCCATCCCATCGCCATACAGCTCAAAACCCTGTTCGCGGCGGAATACGGCGCCGAAGCGCTGAAGCAGCCCGGCCACCGGAGGCTCGAGCAGATCGGGCGCGTGTTTCACATCACCGCGGAGTTCATGGGCATCATCATGATCTCGCAATTGTGGGAGCTGAAGGTGACGGGGCGCGTAAACGCCTTCCCGGAGCCGGTCGCGCAGCTGCTGGAGAATTATTTTTCGTTGAACATCGACGAACGTTCGGTATACAATTACAGCAGCCTCATCCGCAGCATCCGCCTGTATATCGACTCGCTGGGCGACGTGAAATATTTTGTGGGCGAGCTGGATACGCTGCGCGAGGAAGATCCCGCCAACCGCCCTTTCAAGGAAGACTGCGAATATCTTGCGTACATCCGCAGCGGCACCTATGTTTCCTCCGGCAATCCCCACAAACCGGCCCTCATCAACGAAAAGGAAGTGCCGGAGCTTTGCCTGCGGGCGGAATCCATGCTGTCCGCATTTTTTGACAAGCTCGGGTTCCTGCACCGCTACACGCTTACCAGCGTGCAGAACATCCGCATCAACAAATACCGGCACGACCCGCTCACCGTGTTCGACCACCAGGTGGTGAAGCTGATGAACTCCAACGCCAGCCACGAAGTAAACTATTACCTGCTCGCAAAATATCTCGACAACAGCGGCGTGGTGCTCACCAAACAGAACCTCACCGTGTACAACGTGGAAAGACGGCAATGGAAAGGCGACGCGCTGGAATTTCTGAACCTCTCGCCGCTGGTGATAGACATCAATTCGTTCGAAAGCAGGGCCGACCGTTCCAACCTCGTGTTTTACGGTCAATACAGGCCCGCGGACGACGTGTACGTGTTCCGCA
>JBQCFV010000452.1:0-4783 GCA_051958695.1 Chitinophaga sp.
TCCCGAAAAAGTGATCGTAGGCAAACCCGCGTCGATCGGGGAGATCGTCACCAGCGCCGTAATTGGTTTTGTCATCGGGTTTAAATTACTGGGACTTTTCGGAAAAGACGGGAAGTTCGGCGATTACCTGCTTTCGCTGCAGGGCAGCTTCATCGGCGGCGTGCTGGTGGCGGCGGCCATGGGGTATTATAAATATTATACCGCCAAAAAGAAAGCGCTCCCCAAACCTAAGGAAGAAACGCAGCTCGTATACCCGCACCAGCGTGTGCCGGATTTCACCATCATGGCGGCCGTGGCCGGTTTGATAGGGGCCAAGATATTTCACAACCTGGAAAACTGGGGCGACTTTGTAGACGATCCCTGGGGCTCCATCTTCTCAGCCAGCGGTCTTACCTTTTACGGCGGCCTCATCGTGGCGGCGTACGTGATCATCCGCTATGCGCATAAAAAAAGCATCAGCTGGAAACACCTGGTAGACAGCGCAGGCCCGGCCCTGATGCTGGCATACGCCATCGGCCGTATGGGTTGCCAGTTTGCCGGCGACGGCGACTGGGGTATCAATAACAGCGCCTATGGTACGGACCCGGCTACCGGCAACGTGGTAAAGATCACATCGGCGCAATACGAGGAGATTGTGCAAAAGAACGCAGATTATTTTATCAAGCAGTTCGACAGCCTGGAGGCCGTGCCGCACCGCAGCTTTGAAAAACCCGCCGCCCTCAGCTGGCTGCCCGATTATTTTATCGCGTACAGCTACCCGCACAACGTGGTGAACGACGGCATCCGTCTCGACGGCTGTACCGGCGAGTATTGCAACGCGTTGCCCGTGGGCGTTTTCCCGACGCCGCTGTATGAGATCATCGTGTGCGGCCTGTTCTTCATCGTGCTGATGGCCATCCGCAAAAAAGTGACCACCCCCGGCGTGATATTCGGCATCTACCTGATATTGAACGGCGTGGAAAGGTTCTTCGTGGAAAAGATCAGGGTGAACACAAAATATGAAGACCTCATTTTCCAGCCCACGCAGGCCGAGCTGATCTCCTGCCTGCTGGTGATCGGCGGCGCCGTGCTGATCTGGTACGCCCGTAAAACGAATACGCCAAAAACCGCATAGATGCAGCGCCACCCGAACCTGATCCCGCTTTCGCACGAGCATAAAAGCCTGCTGTTCGTATGCAGGTACCTGAAAAAAGATGCCGCTCCCTACGAGGGCTTCCCGCTGGACACCAATGCCAAAATGGATTATATGGTAAAAGTGTTCCAGGAAGTGATGGTGCCGCATATACAAAAGGAAGATCACCTTTTTGAACAATGCCGCGGCTTTTTCCCCGAAATGGACACCATGCTGGACGAGCTGCTGAACGAACACCGCGTTATTTCAGGGATGTACAGCGCGCTGGTGGACAGCAAAGACCTTATAACGGACATGGATACACTGGCCCGCAGCCTCGAAGAGCATATCCGGAAAGAGGAGCGGGTGGTGTTTGAAAAAATGCAGGAATTGTTGCCCGGAGTGCTGGACAAGCTGAAGTTCGACTGACGAGCTGTTTAATATCAACCTCCTATACCATGAAAAAAACGATCCCGTTAATTGTTTGCGCGATGGCGTTTGTATTCGCCGCGCATGCCCAGCTCGATACTACGAGCGGCCCGATGGCCTCCGAAGCCCCGGAACAGGAGCTTTCCGATGCCGAATACCTGGAAATGGTCAAACATTTCACCGATTCGGTGAACGCTACTTTCATTTATAAAACAGGCGTCATCCAGCTTGGCAACGGCGCAGTGCTAGACGTGCCCAAAGGGTTCCGCTACCTGGACGAGGCCCAGAGCCACCGTGTGCTGGAAGATCTTTGGGGCAACCCGGAAGCCGCCACGCTCGGACTGCTGGTGCCCGACTCGACGGCTCCCATGACGCCCGGCTGCTGGGTGTTCGACATTTCGTTCGAGCAGATCGGTTATGTGAAAGATGAAGACGCCGACAAGATCGATTACGACGACCTGCTGAAAAAAATGAAAGAAGAAACCATCGAAGGGAATACTGAAAGAAAAAAGCAGGGTTACGAACCGATCGAGTTCATCGGCTGGGCGTCCACGCCTTATTATGATAAGGAAAAGAAAACCCTCCATTGGGCGAGAGAGCTGAAGTTCGGCGACAACGAAGATCATACGCTCAATTACAACGTGCGCATCCTTGGCCGCAAAGGCGTGCTGTTTATGAACGCCATCGGCAGGATGGGCGATCTCGGCGCCATCAAACAAAACATTCCCGCTATTCTCGCCGCCACCAATTTTGAAAAAGGAGAGGCGTATGCGGATTTTGATCCCGATGTGGACGATGTGGCCGCCTGGACGATCGGTGGGCTGGTGGCAGGCAAGGTGTTGGCGAAAGCCGGGTTGCTGGCCGTGCTGGCGAAGTTCGGCAAAGTGATCATCCTGGGGCTTTTTGGTGCGGGCGCGGCTTTCTGGCGCTGGCTGACAGGCCGCAGGAGGAAGAATGAACTGGAAAGCGGATGGGTGATGCCGGAACCGAAGAAAGAAGAAGAGCCGGGAACGGATGGAGAGAAAAAGGATGAGAGCGTAACGGGCACTTGACCGGGCGTATATATTATATTAATAGGGGAGCTGTATGAAAATGCAGCTCCTTTTTTTGCGGGATGTTATTCTTCCCGTCAACCCAAAAGATCTGCAACATATCCCCCCGCCATTCGTCTTACTCTTGAATGCCACCCTGATACCGGCTTCCCAAATCCAGGTTCACCGTTTTTACCAATCGTCACCATCATACGACCACTTGTGTATAATTATGTACTATGTTAAGCATACTACCTACCTTTACACTGTAGTTGTTAAAGAAAGGAACTATAGCAATTCACATTTTTCAATCCTCCTTATATGAAATCTAACTTTATGCTTCTGATCCTCAGTTTGTTACTTATAGGTAGCAGCTATAATGGACAGGCCCAGTCAACCCCCGCACCCGCTAACGAAAAAGGCACCATCACCGGCATTGTGCTTCAAACCGGTAACAAACCCATGGAATTTGCCACCGTAACGCTCCTGAAAGTAACCGATTCCTCTCTTGTAAAAGGCGCCATCGCCGACATCGAAGGGAAATATTTTTTCGAAGGCATCCCTGAAGGCCGCTACATTGTGGCTGCCGCCAACATGGGTTTTAAAAAGAGCTACAGCAAACCGCTGAAAGTGAACGGCGCTCCCGTGAAAGTGCCCGCCATCTTATTGTCCGAACAGACCCGCCAGCTGAAAGCGGTAAACGTAACGGGTAAACGCCCTTTTATAGAACAGCGGGCGGACAAAATGGTGGTGAACGTGGAGAACAGCATCGTAGCCGCGGGCGGCACGGCGCTGGAAGTGCTCCAGCAATCGCCCGGCATACAGGTAGATAAAGACGACAATATATCGATGCGTGGCAAAAATGGCGTGATCATCATGATCGACGGCAAACCCACGAACATGACTCCCCAGGACGTTGCCCTGCTGCTAAAAAATATGCCCAGCTCTAACATCGACCAGATAGAGCTGATCGCCAATCCTTCCGCCAAATACGATGCAGCAGGCAACGCCGGGATCATCAACATCAAGCTGAAAAAAAATTCCAGTTTCGGGACCAACGGCAGCGTGACAGGCACTTACAGCCAGGGCACGCTGCCCCGCGGCAACGGCGGTCTCAACCTGAACCACCGCAACAAACGCTTCAACGTATACGGTTCCTATAACTATAACTACAACCGCCAGTTCGAAGCGCTGGACCTTTACCGCGACAACATCGAGAACAACGGCCGCATCGTGTTCGACCAGCATTCGTATATCGATAAAACCAGCCAGTACCACGGCGCCAAAGGCGGCATCGACTGGTTCCTCAATAAAAACCACACCATCGGCGTGATGGTGAATGTGGCCGGCAACCGCTGGAATGGGGACGGCAAAAGCGAAACCTGGATCGGCAACGGCGAAAGGGTAGATTCCAGTCTGAGGACCCTCACGGACAACCACCGCCAAATGGACCGCCAGAGCTACAACTTCAACTACCGCGGCCAGCTGGACACTACCGGGAAAGAGATCAATATCGACCTGGACTATTCCCGCAATGCCGAAAACACGCAGGCAACACTGTATTCCGGCTATATGGACGCATTCGGCAAAACCTATTTCCGCGGCGATACCACGCGCAGCCTGCAGCCATCCGTCATCAACATCAAAACGGCGAAGATCGATTACACCCACCCGCTGAAGAACGACGCGAAGTTCGAGGCCGGCATAAAGATCAGCTTCGTGGAATCGGACAACGACTCCCGCTTCGATTCGCTGCGCTTCGGCAACTGGGAGTACGACTACAACCGCTCCAATTATTTTATCTATAAAGAGAACGTGAATGCCGCGTACCTCAACTTCAGCAAACAGTTCAAAAAATTCGGCGTACAGGCCGGCCTGCGCGCGGAACAAACGCATGTAAAAGGCAACTCCGTAACGCTTAAACAACTCAACGACACAACGTACCTGAACTTCTTCCCCAGCATCTTTTTCAGCTATTCCGCCAGCAAGGATCACCAGTGGGGCCTCTCGTTCAGCCGCCGGCTGCAGCGCCCGAGCTACGACGACCTGAACCCTTTCGAGTTTTACCTCGACCGTTACACCAAAGCGGGCGGCAACCCGAACCTGCGCCCGCAGTATTCCAGCAACTTCGACCTCACGCATACCTTCAAATCCTTCCTGTGCACCGCCATCGGCTACAGTCATACTACCGACATGCTTTCGCGCATCCTGG
>JBQCFV010000453.1:0-2663 GCA_051958695.1 Chitinophaga sp.
CGTCCGTCACTTTCATTTCGTAGGTGGCGAAGCTTTTGTTGCGGATGATGTTGTGAATGATCTCCATGGTGTAGGATGCAGTGGCCTTCACCCACCATCCTTTCCAGACGTCGCTCATATCGCGCTGCAGCACGAGGTCCGCCAATCCGTCGTTCATATTGATCTGCGAGTAGCCGGCACCGGTAGCCTGCCCCCAGATGTTGTTGGAGAACAGCTGGTTGCCGCCGAAGGAGCCGTCCGGGTTGTATACCGGGTAAGCGTTTGCCGGCGTATTGAGAATGCTGTTGAACAGTCCCGATACGCTTCCCGTTGAAATATCCAGCAGGCCCGTGTTGGGTGCGAAGCTCAGCGAAGCGGCCCCTCCGGGAGCGTTGCGCCTGCGGCTGGAACCCTGTATGTTCAGGGATAATTTGGTGCGCGGCGAAAGGTCTATGTTCACGTTCCCGCGAAAGCCGAAACGTTTGTAATCGACGTTGGTGCTGTAACTGTTGAGGGCGTTCTGGTTGAGCAGACCGTCCTGCTTCAGGTAGTCGATGGAAAGGAAATAACCCATGGCCTCCGTCTTTCCGTCTGCGCTCAGCACATACCGCTGGTAAGGCGCCTGCTTTTCCATCACGCGTGCGTACCAGTCGTTGTCCGGGTGCGTATACGGAGCGCTGCCGTTACGGTATTTGGCAATATCTTCCGCGGTATACAGTGCGGGCCTTCCGTCGTTCTGCAGCGCTTCGTTGTACAGCTCCGCGTATGCGGCGGAAGACAGCAGCTCGCGCTGCTTCAGGGGCTGCGCAATGCCGGTGTTCACGGAAAAGTCCATGTTATGCCCCTGCTGATTCGCTTCTTTACGCGTGGTGATCATGATCACCCCGTCTGCTCCTCTCAGCCCCAGGGCCGCGGCAGACAGCGCGTCTTTCAGCACGGTAACGGACGCCACCTGTTCAGGTAAAATGGTGTAGATGTTGCGGGGAATGCCGTCTACCAGCACGAGCGGCGTTCTACCTCTCAATGAAAACACCGGCTGGTCGTTGCCCGGCTCGCCGGCGTCCTGTATGGCGGACAGACCGGCTATTCTGCCTGTAAGCGCATTGCCCACACCAATGAGCGGTACGGCCCGGAGCGCCGTTCCGTCTGCAAAACTCACGGCGGACACCAGATGGTCTTTCTGTTTTGTGGTGAAGAATAAAGGATAAATACTGTCCCGTGCCGGTTGCCTTGCAGTGTCCTGCGGGCGCGGGCCTGCCGTCTGCGCATGCGCCGCGGCCGGAACGGCAAAAGGCGCCAGAAGGAACAGGCTGAATATGATCTTTATGTAGTTGTTCATGCTTCTCTGTTTTTTTACTTCCTCGATAAAGAATTACCATCCGGGGTTTTGCCTGATGTTGCGGTTCACTGCGATCTCTGTTTGCGGGATCGGGAACAGGTAACTGTTGGCCTTGAAGTAGCGGGGGCTTCTCACGTTGAATCTCGCCTGGGTAAAAGACCCGTCCGTATTACGTTTTATGCGTATGCCCTCTATGGATTTCTGGTCGTACCGCTCCCCGATGCGCCAGCGGCGGACGTCCCAGTAACGGTGCTCTTCGAACGCCAGCTCAATGAAGCGCTCATTACGGATCAGCTCCTGCGCCGCTTCGGAAGTGGGGTTTGCAGGGAGGCCGTAAAGACCGTCGGCCCCCGGGTCGATACCGGCGCGCTTGCGCAATTCAACCAGCTGCGTTCTTGCCCTGGGCCAGTCGCCGGTTTCGTTGGCGGCTTCCGCCAGGTTGAGCAACACTTCTGCATACCTGATGATGGGCGGGCAGCGCAAGGTGTTGGCGGAGCTTCCGGCGCTGATGGTCTCGTCCGCAGCCTTTCTTGCATAGTAGCCCGTGCTGGTGCCGGTATTGTTGGATGCGGGCTTGAGACCGTCCAGGTTGGCGCCTTCGTACGTATAAACAGGCGTAAAGGAATTGGTGCGGTGGTCGAAATAGGCTGCGCCGTTGTAAATGATCGTGAAATAAAAGCGCGGGTCGCGGCCGGCGTACATGTCATTCTCATCATAGCCCGAGCCCGTTTCCGTAATAGCTTTGCCGTTTTTCATGGGGAAAGCGTCTACCAGCTGCTGGGAAGGATAACGGAGGAAGGAACCGTTGCGGGAAGGAGGATTGGTGGCGGCCTCGATGATCTTGTTGGCGCCCACCATCTGCGCGAGGATGTATTCGTTGTTCACCCGTTCCAGGAAGAGCTGGTAAAAGCCGTTGCCGGGGCGCGTAGCGTTGTCTACATAGAGCGAATACCGGTTCATGTCCACCACGTCCTGCGCGGCCTTCAGCGCCTTGTTCCAGCGATCCGGGTCTGCGGACGGATAAGCGGTGAGCGGTATCACTTCCGCCTTCGTAGAAAAGCTGCCGCCGTTGAACAGCGGGCTGGCCGCATACAACAGCACCCTGGACTTGAGCGCCAGCGCGGCGCCGCGGGTGATCCTTCCATAATTGATGCCGCTGTAGCTCAATGGCAATGCCGGTGCAATGGCGTCCAGCTCGGCAACGATATAGTCTACGCATTCGGCGTAGGTATTCCTGCCGGCTTCGTTGGGCGCGTTGAGGCTGAACACTTCGTCACCCACCAGTATTACGCCGCCCCAGTATTTTATCAGGTTATGATAAAAATACGCGCGCAGGAAACGGGCT
>JBQCFV010000454.1:0-2009 GCA_051958695.1 Chitinophaga sp.
AGTTCGGCGACCATCATCTCACTGTAATGGCCGGTTTCACTTACCAGGATTATGTGTTCGACCGGCTGAGAGGTTCCGGCCAGGGCTTCCTCAGCGACATTACCGGCACCGGCAGCCTCAACAGTGCCAACACGCCCGGCATTCCCGACACGGACTACAGCAAATGGGTATTGCTGTCGTACCTCGGCCGCCTCAACTACAACTATGCGGACAAATACCTGCTCACCTTCAGCTTCCGCAGGGACGGTTCTTCCCGCTATTCCATCGATAACAAATGGGGCAACTTTCCCTCGGCCGCTATCGCGTGGAAAGCGTCCAGCGAAGATTTCCTGAAACAGAGCAACATGATCTCCGACCTGAAATTCAGGGCCAGCTACGGCGGAACAGGCAGCACCGCCGTGAGCCCCTACGCTACGCTCAACCAGCTGAGCTCTTCCGGCACCATTTTCGGCGATGCGCTGTACGTTGCTTTCGCGCCCGGCACCACGCTGCCCGGCAACCTGCGCTGGGAAACCACCCGCCAGTTCGATGCCGGTATGGACATCGCTTTCCTTCGCGGCAACCTCCGCTTTACGCTCGACTATTATAACAAAAGGACCACGAACCTGCTCAACAACGTGCAGCTGCCCGCTTCCATGGGCTACCGCACAACCGTGCAGAACGTAGGCGAGATACAGAACAAAGGCGTGGAGCTAAACCTCGAGGCCGATGTGCTGCGCCGCGAAGTGAACTGGACGGTAGCGGGCAATATCGCCTTCAACCGCAACAAAGTGATGAAGCTCTACGACGGCCAGGATATTTTCGGCAGCACCTTTTACACCGGTTCGCTCAACGATTATGTGAACCTGCTGCGGGAAGGCCAGCCGCTGGGCATCTTTTACGGGTATAAAGAAACCGGCTATACCGACGACGGCAAATTGCAGTACGAGGATATTTCCAAAGACGGTAACATCAACGCGGAAGACAAAACGTTCATCGGCGATCCCAATCCCGATTTTATTTACGGCCTCAGCTCCGTGGCCACCTGGAAAGGGCTGGAGCTGACGGTGTTCATACAGGGCAGCCAGGGCAACGACATCTTCAATCTCAACAAGGCTTCCAGCCTCGACCTCGGCATGGGGCTCAACCTGCCTGCCGAAGTATACGAAAACCACTGGACGCCGGAAAACACGAACGCCAAATACCCGAAGATCACGCGTAACCTGAACGGCAACATGAGCAGCCGTTTCGTGGAAGACGGCAGCTACCTGCGCTTCAAGAACATCCAGCTGGCTTACAACCTGCCGGTGCGCAACTTTGGGTGGAAATGGGTGAAAAGCGCGCAGGTGTACGCCAGCGGGCAGAACCTGATCACCTTCACCAAATATTCCTGGTACGATCCCGAGATCAACGCCTATGGCGGCGCCAACTCCATCAACCAGGGTATCGATTATTCCACCTACCCGACCAACAAATCGGTTACGTTTGGCATCCGTTGCGGGTTTTAATCCATTTTTCTTACACTAATCATTGCATATGAAACAGTCTTTGCTCATCATATTTTCCGCCCTGCTGCTGGCTTCCTGCACAAAAATGCTGGAAGAGAAACCGAAGTCCATTGCGGCGGAGCTTTTTTACAACACGCCCGCTGAAGTGGAAGCAGGCCTGAACGCGATCTATGGTCCCGTGCGCACCGGCACCGTGCTGGGCGCGCTGTTCGAGTGCCAGATGGAGATCTATACGGAATACATGTACGGCCGCGGCAGCCATGCGCCGCTCAACGATTACGTGGGGCTCGACAATACGAACATCACCCGCGTGGGCGGCATGTGGACGGAGCTGTACCACGCCATCCGCAACGCGAACATCGTGATACAGAAAACGCCGTCCGGGGAAAAACTTTCGGACGCAGACAGGGAAAAGTACATCGCCGAAGCGCGTTTCCTGCGCGGGCTCTGGTATTTCTACCTGGTGCGCAACTGGGCCGGCGTGCCGCTCCGCACGGAATTCAATATGGATTCCATCAACCT
>JBQCFV010000455.1:0-2996 GCA_051958695.1 Chitinophaga sp.
ATTCATGAGTTCGAGCTGCGAGAAGTGGCCTTCGCCTACAACGAACGCATCAAAACGCAGCCGGTAAAACGGCTGTTCAAATCCGTGAACGTGGCGTACGATAAGCTGCTGGTGATAGACAAGGTGAACGGCAAAAGCAAGGCGGATGCGTCCAACGCGGGCATCAATGCCGCTGCTCATGCTTATTTTCTTTGTACGGACGTGGATTGCATCATCGAGAAAGATACGCTGCTGCGCCTCATCAAACCCTTTATGGAAGAGGAATACAAGAAGGTGCAGCAGGTGGGCGAGCCCTGCCCGGAATGCGGGTATGTGCATATCGTGGAGGAAGGGGTACGGGTGATAGCGGCCGGCGCCACCCTGCGGCTGGCGAACGACTGCGAGATAGACCAGGGCGTGATCGTGCGCGTGCGCCCGCCGCGCAGGCTGCTGCCCCGCTTCCAGGAACTGGAATACATCCGCGCCTACGTGCTCGGCAAAATGGGCTGGAGCATGATCAACTGCGTGCCCAACGTATCCGGCGGCCTCGGGCTGTTCGATAAAGAGATCGCCATCAAGGCGGGCGGGTACGATCACAAGTCCTTCGCCGAAGACATGGATATCGTAACGCGCATGTGCCAGTACATGATCGACAACAAGCTGCGGTACGCCGTGCGTTACATCCCCACCACGCAATGCTGGACGGAAGGCCCGCCCAACATGAAAGTGTTCAGCCGCCAGCGTACCCGCTGGGGCCGCGGCATGGCGGAGATCATCACCATTCACCGGAAAATGATCTTCAACCCGCGCTATAAAAAAATGGGCCTCGTGGTGCTGCCCTGCAGTCTGCTGTTCGAGTTCCTCGCGCCCATCATCGAGTTCACCGGCCTGCTGTATTACGTGTACCTCGCCGTTACCAACAGCATCAACTGGGATTACGCGCTCATCCTGCTCGTGTTCGTATACCTCTATTCCGTGATGATCACCACCCTCGCCATCT
The DNA here is from genome assembly GCA_051958695.1 of Chitinophaga sp. GTDB lineage: Bacteria > Bacteroidota > Bacteroidia > Chitinophagales > Chitinophagaceae > Chitinophaga. The sequence continues at coordinate 980 of JBQCFV010000455.1, forward strand.
GCTGGGACCAGCTGACGCTGCGGTATTACAAAAGCTGGCGGGAAGTGATGGGGCTGGCCCTGATGGCGTTTCTGGAACCGATCATTTATCATCCCCTCATCGTGTTTTTTGCATTGCGGGGATACTGGTTTTTCCTCACGGGGAAAAAATCCAACTGGGGCAACATGCAGCGGCAGGGGTTCGGGCAGCGAAGGACGGTGCAAACCGCATGATTTTAAGATACTCATCCATACAGCATATGCAACGAACGATCAGCTACATATTGACAGTGACCTTGCTAAGCCTCGCCATCACCGCGCAGGCGCAGATATTCAACAGCAAAAAGAACAAGGATGCGGACGAGCTGTACGCGGAAGCCGTGCAGGCTACCCGCGCGGGGCAATACCAGAAAGCCATCGCGCTCAGCCGGCAGGCGCTCGAAGTGCGGCCCGATTTCACCGACCAGGAGCTGCTGCTGGGGCGCCTCTATATGCTCACCAATAATTTCCCCGGCGCCCGCCGGTATGTGCACCAGGTGATCAAAAAAAGCCCCAATTACCGCGATGCTTACCTCTACGCCGTCAATATCGAAATGCTGACGAAACAATACGCGCAGGCTGAAAAGTATACGGACGACGCGTTGAAGCAATTTCCCGGCGACCGGGAATTTATGCTGAAAAGGCTCGGCATTCTCGACGTTACCGAACGTTTCCAGGGCGGCAACGTATATGCGGAAGAGCTGCTGGAAAAATTCCCCGCCGATACCTCGGTACGCAAAGCTTATGTGGGTCATTATCTCAGCGCGGGACATTTTTACCGTCAGCGCGGCATTCCTTCGCTGGCGGAGCAGCATTATGAAAAAGCGCTCGCCATGCAGCCGGGCAACGAAGAAGCCACAAGCGCCATCACGAACATGTACCTGCGCAGCGGCAGCTATGACCGTGCGCTGGAACAGGTGAACGCGCAGCTGGCCGCCAGCCCTTCCTCCTACGAGCTGCTGATGCGCAAGCTGGGGCTGTTGCAGGATATGCATAACTATCCTGAGGCACTCAACGTATTGCAGCAGGTGCTCAAATATCACCCCGGCGATGCAAAGGCCCGCAGCCTGGACGTTTCGTTACGCATGGAAGCCGCCGCATGGTTCGCCAATACCGACCCTTACATGCTGTACAGCGGCATCCTCGAAAAGAATCCGGGCAACCGTGAAGCGCTGGACAAAGTGATCGGCCTGAGCATGACGCGCGGCGCATACCGCGAAGCGCTCGCATGGATCAATACAGGGCTGAAGACCCACCCCGGCGACCGCGCCCTGCAATCGCTGAAGCTGGACGTGCTGGAAAGCGACCGCAAGTTCACCGAGGCTTCCACCGTAGCTGAAAAGCTGCTGCAAAGCGCGCCCACGGCAGAAATGCGCCAACGGTACATCCGGCTGAAAGTAGCTTCCGGCCGCGATTATCTCGCGCAGCAGCAATACGATCTCGCGCTGGCCGAATTTGAGAATGCCCTCCGGGAAAACCCCACCGATACCGCCGCGCTGGACATGACGGCCAACACTTACATCACGCAGAAAGATTACCCCCGTGCGCTCGAAACGCTCAATACCGCACTCAACGCCTATCCTTCCAACCCCCGCTTCCTCATAAAAAAAGCATCCGTGCTGGCGGAAACCGGGCAGTACGACGAAGCCGCGGACATTGCAAAGGGCCTGCAGCAAAGGTTCCCCGGCAACCGGCGTTATACCTCGCTGATCACCGACATGCACCTCACCGCCGGACGGAAATTCATGCAGGCGGAAGAATACGAGCTGGCGAAAGGCCAGCTTACGCAGGTGCTTGAAAACGACCCCGGCAATATGGAAGCGCTCAATCACCTCGTCAATCTCGAATCCGCCCGCAAACAATACGACAGCGCGATCTATTATGCCGACGTTGCGCTGCAACGGGAGCCGGACAACAAAGACATGCTGCTCAAAAAAGCGTCGGTATACACGGAAATGACAAACTACGCGGAAGCCAACGCCATCAACAATCAATTGATG
>JBQCFV010000456.1:0-5027 GCA_051958695.1 Chitinophaga sp.
GGGAGTGCATCAGCGCCATCAGCACGATGGCCGTTGCGCCTGCGCCGCCGGATACCATGCCGGGCCGGCCGCCGAAAATGGCCGTTACCAGCCCCATGATAAAGGCCGCGTACAACCCGGTTAACGGCGGGAAGCCCGCCAGTATGGCGAACGACAGCGATTCAGGCATCATCGTCATGGCCACGGTGAGCCCGGCCAGTATTTCGTTCTTATAGTTGACTTTCTGGGAAAGATCGAACAGGTTCAGGTAAGCTTTCATCGGTTGAATTGGGGGGCAAAGCTAAACATATTCTTCTTATTGTTGGCATAGCTTTGGCGTGACAAAAGCATGCTTACGCTGTTCGACATACCGCTCGATTACCCGCCGGGCTTTACCTACTTCCCCTCCTTTATTTCAGAGATCGAGGAAGCCACGCTGGTGGAGGCGGTTGCGGCGCTGGAGCTAAGTACGTTCATGTTCCAGGGTTATGCCGCAAAAAGGAAAACGGCCAGCTTTGGCTTCGACTACAGCTTTAGGGACAAACACCTCAAAAAGGGCAACCCCATCCCCGAATCGTTCGACTGGCTGATCGGAAAGGTGGCGCGGCAGGCGCAGGTATCGCCGGAGGAAGTGCTGGAGCTTTTGGTGACGGAATACCCGCCCGGCTCGGTGATCAACTGGCACCGCGATGCGCCGCCGTTCAACATGGTGGCCGGTATTTCACTGCTGTCCGATTGCACTTTCCGTTTACGTCCCCACGATGAAAAACGCCCGCTGTTTTCTTTCCCGGTCGCGCGGCGTTCGCTGTATATCATGACCGGCGAAGCGCGCGCCTTGTGGCAGCATAGCATTGCGCCGGTACGACAGTTGCGGTATTCCATCACATTACGTACCGTTAAAAACAGCGAAAATGATTAGGCAGTCATCATCCGCATTTTTTATACTGCTGGCGCTGCTGTTTTGCATCGCCTGCTCCACCGCCCGGCGGGGGCTTTTTGAAAAAAGAACCCCGCATGAGCAGTACGGGCACGACCTCACATCTGCCGGGTTGAATGAAACGGCTTTGGGAAGCGCCTGGTTCGGTGCGGCGGAGAAAGCGCTGGCGAGCCCTTCCTCCGTTACGCTGCCTTACCGCGAAACAGGTTATTTCCCCGCTGAAATGCCCGGGGCCGCAGGGTATGCGTTCGCGGTACGGCGTGGTGAAAAGATCGTCGTGAAGGTGAGCGTAAAACCACCCGGGGATATTTTGCTGTTCACGGAGCTTTGGGAGCCGGGGGAAAACAACACGCCAGCCTTTGTTGCGTCGGCGGATACGGTTACGCGGGTGCTGGAGCATGAAGTATCGCGCGACGGGCGCCTGCTGCTCCGCCTGCAGCCCGAGCTGCTCAAAGGCGCGGAATACACCGTGTCCATCACCACCGCGGAGAGCCTGGCCTTTCCGGTGAGCGGCGGAAGCCGCGCAAAGATCGGCAGCTTTTGGGGCGACAGTAGGGATCATGGCGCGCGCAGCCATGAAGGCGTTGACATTTTCGGGAAATTCCGTACGCCGGTGGTAGCGGCGGCGGACGGTTTTGTTACGCGGGCCGGCGAAAATAATCTTGGCGGGAAAGTGGTATTCCTGCGGCCGGAAGGAAAAAACTACACGCTCTATTACGCGCACCTGGACGAACAGCTCGTGTCCGGCGGCGAACGTGTTTCGGCGGGCGATACGCTCGGCCTGATGGGCAATACCGGCAATGCCCGCAATACGCCAACGCATCTGCATTTCGGCATTTACACCGGCGGCGGCGCGATAGACCCGCTGCCTTTTATCCGTTCTTTCAAATCGGATGCGCCTGATGTAACCGCTTCGCTTGATCTGTTGAATAACCCGACCCGCACGGCCAAAGCGGCTTCCCTGCGCGAATCGCCTGAAACAAACGGTGCTGTTGCACAAAAGTTGCCCGCCAATCATGTATTGCTGGTGAAAGCCGCCTGCCGCAACTGGTACCGGGTGCAGCTGCCCGACGCCCGCGAAGGGTTTATCGAAAGCGCTGCGGTGACCGTGAAACCGTACCGGCGGCAAAAAGCAAAAGACACGCTGCGTTTGCTGGATATGCCGGATACGACCGCCGGTGTGAAAAAGATGGTGCCGGCGGGAGAAGATATTGCGGTGATGGGTACTTTTAACGGGTTCCGGTTTGTAAAGGCAGGAGAGTTGGAGGGTTGGGTGGAAGAATAATGCAAGGGAACGGAAAGCTAAGTGAGCAGCATGGTTTGCAATATAAAACGGCTTTTTCAAAAAGACTACCGGTACTGCGGAAGGTATCGCAGGTGAATGCAAAATGGTTTCCCTCAAAACAAACTGCTCGGCACTGGGGGAGGCATCGCTGATGAATACAAAACGTTTCCCTTAAAACAAACTGCTCTGCACCGAAGAAGGTATCGCAGACTTCGTTTTTTTCTTCACCGCCAATAGCGGCGCCGCCGTCAACGGCCCCGGGAGGATCTCATACACTTTTGATTCAACATACCGCGAAGCAACGGCCACTTCCACGTTCCCTGCATGGCGCGAGAATATTTCCTGCACCAGCGCGGGATCGTTGTTGTCGCGGGAAAGATGGGAGAGCAGCAGCACCTGCATGCCGTCTGGGCGGTGTTGCCGGAAAAGGTCGAGCGCCTGCTGGTTGGACAAATGCCCCTGTCCGCCACGGATGCGGTTCTTCAGGAACACCGGGTACCGTCCTTTCTCCAGCATGTCCGTATCATAGTTCGCTTCGAGGAACGCCGCGTGGCACTGGCGGAAATGATGCACCAGCCGGTCGCAGCACTGCCCGATGTCGGTGAACACGCCGATGGTAACGCCGTGGCCGGAGATCATAAAGCTATGCGGGTCGCAGGCGTCGTGGTGTTTGGCGAAGGCGGTCACCTGCAGCTGGCCGACAGCGACGGGCTGCTGCGCGTCAAAGGCGGTGCCTTGCAGCTGCATGCGGCTATTGTGCAGCGTTTGCCCGGTGATGTACACGGGCAGCCTGTATTTTTTGGAAAGCACGGGCACGCCGCTGATATGATCGGTATGTTCGTGGGAAATAAAGATCGCTTTTACGAGGTCCATCCGCAGTCCGAGACGGCGCATGCGGCGCTCCACTTCGCGGCAGGAAATACCAACGTCCACCAGCACCGCTTCTTCGGCGCTGCCCACGTAATAACAGTTCCCGTTACTGCCTGAGTTTAAGGATGTGATGAATAAGGACATGCGATCTGCAAAGAAACAGATTTTAATTCACATCATAAGGAATGAATACCAGCATTTCGATCCGGCCGCCGGGGAGGGAAGTAAGCTCGAAGCGGCCTTCGTGCAGCTCGGCCACATAGCCGATCAGGCTGCAGATGCGCTGGTCGAGGTAAGTTTGCAGGCTTTCCTGATCGCCGGGAATGGAAGAAGAGAGGGAGCGGTCGTTCGCATTGGCGAGGTACACGCCTTTGAGCTCCACGCCGTCCTGCCCGAAAAGGATGTCGAGGCGCGGCGTTTCTTTCGGGTCCGCATTGCGCTGCATGCGGAAAAGCATGTTCAGCAGCAATTGTCTTACCAGGAACTCGTCCACATAGGCCACTTCGCGGTGACCGGCGGTTTGGAAATGCACCCAGCCGGCGAACAGCGGAGCGTACCGTTCGTCTTCCACCACATTCTTCAGCAGCTTCACGATCTGCGTAGGCGCGCGTTTGGACGTCAGCGATTTGTTGAGTATATGCTGGATGATGCGCACGTTCTGCAGCAGAAATTCCAGCTCTATGATCTGCAACTTGATCGCGGCCGCCTGCCTGTTGATCTTTTCGCCGCTTTTTTCCATGTTGAACTGCCCGGAACCATATAGCTCGATCAATTCAACGCTGGATAAAATACCGGAAAGAATGGACCTGATTTCATGGAATACATCTTCGATAAGACCCTTATTTTCAGGAAATTTACTAGCTCCCGTAGAAGAAATCATTATGCAACCCTTGTTTTGTGTATTCAGTTTTTAAATAAGCCGCTACCTACGGCGGTTAACGTGTTTTTTAAAATTACATTATTTTGATTATAACGATTCATTTTTTATCGCCGCCGCGCCCAGTCTTTTAAGAACGGACGTGTCGGGCAACGGGCGGCAAAGCTTGTCCAGGTGGCGCTGGTGATGCGCGTCCGTTCCCGTGAACTGCACCAGCCCTGCGTTCACCAGCTGCGTCGCCATTTTTTGCACACGCGTGCCGTAATATCCGTGCAGCGAAAGCAGGTTCACCTGTAGCAGCACGCCGTTTTCCTGCAGCTCATGATAAAAATCCAGCTGCCCGTGCAGGTACGTGTACCGCTCGGGATGCGCGAGTATGGGCTCGTAGCCCGCCATTTTCATGTTGAAAAAAACGGAGCGGTAAGTGACGGGCAGCGTGAGGAAAGGAAATTCCACCAATACGTATTTGCCGTTGATGGCGAGCAGCGGCGTTTTGTCTTCCAGCAGCGATTCAAAATAATCGTCCAGCAGGTATTCGGCCGCGGCGTCCAGCTCCACGCCGATGCCTTCCCGTTCGATTTCCGCGCGCACGGCGTCGAGCGCGGGAAGTATCGTGTCCGCATCGGTGTACCATACGCCGGACATAATATGCGGCGTGGTGATCAGCCGCGTGTACCCCAGCGCGAGCAGCTGCCGGATGAGGGAAAGCGAATCGTTCATGTCCTTCGCGCCGTCGTCCAGCCCGGGAAGCAGGTGCGAGTGCATGTCCTGCCGGTTCTCATCAGAATGCATTTTTCTCTCCTTGTATGGTGTTGGCCACCGTTAAAAATATGATGCGCAGGTCCAGGTATACGGACCAGTGCTCCATGTACCAGATGTCGTGCTCCACGCGTTTACGCAGCTGGCTTTCCTCGGTGATCTCGCCGCGGAAGCCGTTTACCTGCGCCCATCCGCTGATGCCGGGCTTCAGGTAATGGCGTATCATGTACTGCTGGATGATGCGCGAATATTCTTCGGTATGTTTCAGCATATGCGGCCGCGGCCCGATAATGGACATGTCGCCGGCCAGCACGTTGAGG
>JBQCFV010000457.1:0-3462 GCA_051958695.1 Chitinophaga sp.
CGTCCACCGCCAGCGCGATGCATTGGGTGGGCGTTTCCATCTCCGCGTCGGGAAAATCGATCTCCATGGGCTGGTTGGCCGGGAACACGAGCGTTTCGCCGGGCAGGTAGTCGAACGAAGGCTGGCCGGGAAGATGCATGACCTTTTTGCCGCGCACCATGCTGGTGATCAGGAAGTCGTTGAACGAAAGCGGCACCCTGAACGACTTTTCATAACATTCGAAAACGTTCAGCTCGCAGTTGTTGAGATTGAATACACGGCGGTTTTCCACCAGCGTGCGCAGGTGTTTGGGAGGAGTCAGCTCGATCGGTTCCAGGTAGCTTTTACGGGACATGGCTTTATTACATATTACAAAATAAGAAATTTTTATTGCCGGAAAAAGAAGTCAGGTACGATTGTGCTATTAAAAAGTACAAATGTTAATAGTTGTTAATGTATTTCTGGTGAATTTAGCATAAGAGGATGTTCGGCGAGTGAAGAAAATTGTGGAATCAGGCGCTCGGATTATTCAAGTGTTAACGGTCCGGGCAGTGGGGTGATAGCTGCTGCCCGGTAAATCAAATGTATGATCGAATCCCGAATCGTGGCCGATAAGCGCGCTGCAGATTTGATCCGGCAGTTGTCCGCACGTTATGGGCCCCTTGCATTTCAGATCCACGAGAGCGAGGATGGTTTGACCCCCAAATGCGTTCCCGTATGCAGCGGGTTCCCGGTTGCGGACGGAGCGTACCTCGGCGAAGTAGAAGGCTGCCCGTGTTACCTGTACTCGGAAGAACGCGATTGTTACCGCCGTTCCCTTTATATGCTCCGCGCCCCGAAAGGCGCGTCGGCGGCTTCGCTTGACAAAGCGTTGTTCAGGGTGGGCACGGCGCTGCTGCCCGCGGAAAGCGCGGCCAACGTACGGATGTTCAGCTACCTGTTCGGGTACAGCGACAGCTGGGGCTGAGGATTTTGGCGTAAATTGCGCCCTTCAGCAAAAAAGATCAAAAGATGGACGGACAATACCGTAAAGACATTTACCCCGGTCTGGAAGTGGGCATTATCCTGAAAAAAGACCAGCGCAGCGGCAAAAAGACGTATGGTATCGTAAAGGACCTGCTCACGTCCGCCGCCTGGCATTCCCGCGGCATCAAAGTGCGGCTGGAAGACGGGCAGATCGGGAGGGTGGCCGAGATTATCGGTTAAACGGAAGCTAATTATCTTTCATTGTTCTGTAACCGGAAAACCGTCAGCATACTGGCGGTTTTTCATTTTTTTACATCTACAGGCACAACAATTGCAGGTGCATTCCTATGAACACATTCCAGATCACATACAGCAACATGAACGTTCCCGTGTACAGGGAAGAAGAAGACCTCTACGTAGTGACCCTCCCGGGGAAAACGCTCTACCTTTTGCGGAAAGAAGATAACGAAGGCGCATCGCACTGGTTTGAAGAAGGAGCGGATAACGAGACCGACGAAACAATAGAGCTGGGCATCGCTATCGAGCGGGCCGTGATGAGCTTTGTTGACGACGGTAAATAACGGGGCGGGCGTTTTACGCGCAGTTTTCCTCATAATTATTTTGTGTAACCGAAAGGTTTCATTTATATTTGCAGCGGAGGGTTGCCAAATAATCCTTACCATCATGAGAAGGGACGTATTCCAGGCCATTGCCGACCCCACCCGGAGGGAGATCATCCACCTGCTGGCGGCGAAGCCGCTTAACCTGAACGCGGTGGCGGAGAACTTCGATATCAGCAGGCCGGCCGTGTCCAAGCACATCCGCATCCTTACGGAATGCGGGCTGGTAGCCATCAGGCAGCAGGGGCGCGAACGTTTCTGCCATGCGGAATTGCAGGCGCTGAAACAGGTGTCTGACTGGACGGACCAGTACCGCGTTTTCTGGAACAAAAAGCTGGACGCGCTGGGCGCTTTTCTTGAAAAAGAAACCGCCGTTCCCCGCAAAAAGAAAAAGTGACCGCATCATAAAATCCTGCTCATATGACACATGAACCGCTTGTAGTGGAACGCATCTATAACGCGCCGCCCGCCAGGGTTTGGGAAGCCATTACCGACCGTGATAAAATGAAGGAATGGTATTTCGACCTGTCCGATTTCCGGCCGGAAGAAGGCTTTGAGTTCTCCTTCCCGGGGCAGGGGCACGACGGCAAGAACTTTATCCATCTTTGCACCATTAAGGAAGTGATACCCGGTAAAAAGCTCGTGCATACCTGGAAGTACAAGGAATACCCCGGCGAGTCCGTGCTTACCTGGGAGCTGTTCCATGAAGGCGAAGGCACCCGCGTGAGGCTCACGCATGCCGGGCTGGAAACATTCCCGCAGAACGATCCGAATTTCTCCCGCAACAGCTTTACCGGCGGCTGGAACGAGCTGCTGGGCAGGTATCTGAAGGAGTTCGTGGAAAGATAATTATTGCGTAAACGCGCTGTCCCGCGTAAGATCATAACATAAATTCTGCAGCTGGTGCAGGTGAAGAAGCGGCCTCCCGTAAGGGATCACGCCGCCGGCGGAAACAGCCACCGGCTGGAAAGTTCCGCCGGTTTCGCGGATATGCAGACTGTCCTTATGCGAATATTTGAACGTATAAATGTCCGGGTCTTCGCCATATTCCTTTTCCCCCTGAATAAATCCGAACTGCAGCAGGTGGCCGGCTTCCAATGCAACGGGATGCACTTTATCCAGCGGCAGGCGGCTGCGGGGAAGACCTGAATTGTAGATATATCCTCCCTGTATGCCTTCCACCCGGAATGGCGTTTCGATCATATTGTAATCGTAATACCAGACCAAATTGCCGATGCGGATATCTGTTTCGTCCATCATAGCGGGTGCAATTATACCGTGATCACCTCCATCAGCTTCCCGGTAATTTCAGGGATACTGCCAAGCCCGTCCACCTCATGCACCGGCGTCAGCGTTGCGAGATAGGCGATCGCGGGGCGGGTTTCTTCTTCGAATATGCGGATGCGTTTGAGATGCGTTCCGGGATTTTTGTCGTCGAGACGGCCGGAAGTTTCCGCGCGTTTTTTGGCGCGTTCCAGCAGCACCTCCGGCGGTACGTTGATGTTTATGGCGTGGCTGATGCGGAGGCCGTTTCGTTGCAGGATGCGCAGCAGCGCGTCTACCTGGGGGATTGTGCGCGGGTAGCCGTCGAGGATAATGCCTTTTTGCCGGATATGTTCGCGAAGGATCGTTTCCAGCAGGGTTTCCATCACTTCGTCCGGCACCAGCTCGCCCCTTTCCTCATAACGCTGCATGGTCTTGCCGATGGGCGTTTGCCGCGCTTTTTCTTCCCTGATGTAATCGCCGGTGGAAATATGTTCGTACCCAAGTTCCTTTTCCAGTATTTCGCATTGCGTGCCTTTGCCTGAATAGGGCGGGCCGGTGATAAGGAGAATGTCCATGCGCTAAAATTACCTTTTATTTTCAAAGGGAAAATATGCAATATTACGTTTCAAAA
>JBQCFV010000458.1:0-8827 GCA_051958695.1 Chitinophaga sp.
AAGGTCTTCGCCTTTTCTATCGTGAGCCCGTGAACGGCGAGTGAAAAGTTTACGATGCGCGAGCGGGCGAAATCGTTGAGATCGTTGATCGCGAGCGTGTAGTTCTGTTTCTGGATGTACGCTTCGGCGCGGTTCAGCAGCGCCTCGTCCGCCGTGAGCAACGGCATCATGATGTACGGGTAGCCGATGCCCTGCGCCACGTTCGTGTAGTGAAAATATTCGACGAACTTGCCCGGGTTGTAATTGGGCGCGCCCCAGCTGAACAGGCGCGTGCGGAATGCGGCGCCGAACACCGTGGTGCCTGCGTAGTGCGCCTTCACCTGTTCGCCAAAACCGTAACGGTTGGCGCCTGCGCCGCTGCTGCGCTGGTATACGGAATAGGTATTGGCAAGCAGCAGGTTGAAGGGCCGCTCCGCCTTGGTATATTCCTGCCGGTGCTCGTCGGACGTGAGGTTATACAGGTTGCCCGCATATTGGCGGATGTTGTCATAGAAATTGTTTTCGGGGAAAACGGCGGATGCGTGTTCGATCACTTTGTCCCAATCGCCTTTAAAAAGATAAAAACGCGCGGCGAATGCGTGCGCCGCCTGCGGGTTGAAGTGATATTTCGGCACCTTCCAGGTCCCGCCGGGCAGCAGCGCCAGCCCTTCGGTCAGGTCCTTTTCGATCTGCTCGTACACGCTGGCCACGGTGCCGCGGTCGTAATGTTTCGACACCACGGTTTCCGGCTCCGTTACGTACGGTATGCCCATGCCGCTGTTGGCCCCGCCGATCTCGTACGCCTGCGCAAAAAACGTTACCAGCATGTGATGGGCATAGGCGCGGGCGACCAGCGCTTCGCCTTTATACGGTTTGGCCTTGTCGCCAAAATCGTTCTGCTCGATAGCCTGCAGCGCATGGTTGGCCGCCGCGATGGCGGAGTAACAGGCGTTCCAGTATTCGGCCGGCGTGCTGTTGCCGGAGCCTTCCGGATCTTGCCACATGTACAGGTCCACGTATGGCTGCGACTGGTAGGACGACAGCGCGCGGGTACGGTCCTCCGCATTGTCTGACGCCGTTTCGGCAAACAGGTAGTGCCTGTCCGGGTACGCGGACACCAGCAGCCCGGCCACTTTTTCCACGGTATTGATCTCGGCCCTGTTATCCGGGGTCACCTCCAGGTATTTGCTGCACGATGGCGCTGCGAGCGCTCCCAGCAGTAACAGGCCGTATATGATGATATTTTTCATTGTCGATTGTCTGTTTTAACGGTTTCAGTTTAGAACCCCACTTTTACGGCTACGGTATATTGTTTGGGGATCGGCATGGCTACGCCGCCGTTGTTGAAGAACTCGGGATCGGCGCCATACAGCTTTTCGTCGGAGTACAGCAGCGCGATATTATTCCCCACGAGCGACACCTGCGCGCTGCGGATGCCGATGCGCGTCATCAGCTTCGCCGGCAGCGTATAATCGATCGCTATTCTTTTCAGGCGGATGAAGTCGCCTGTGGCGACGGCTTCGGTGGAATAGTTGTAGGCGTTGTAAGGATAAACCCCGTCCACTATATCGCCGGTAGCCGCGCTGGTCACGCCGTTCATCACGTGGTACAGGCCCAGCAGCGAAGGGATATTGGTGCGTTTTTCATCGCCGGATTGCAGCCAGCGGTCGTTCATCCGGTCGGACAGGGTGTACATGTCCGAATACGCGACGGCGAAAGAAGGCTGCAGCCTGATCCAGTTACCGGCCGCAAAGGTCAGCAGGGTGGACAGCGAGAAGTTTTTGTACCGGAAGTTGTTATAAAAACCACCGGTAACGGTGGGGTCGGTAGGACCGTGATACACGAGGTAATTGTCGTCTTCGTCCTGCAGGCGAACGTACGTAGTGGTCACGGGATCTTTATCGTCCAGCGTTTTGTAGGTCGGGTAACCGTATTCGGGATCAAGCCCGGCGAAGGGAATGGAATACAGGCCGCGCTGCGCAAAGCCCTTGCGCATGCCGCCTTCCGCACGGGCATTCGTCCAGATGCTGGGGTTGATCTCCAGGTTGGTGATCTCGTTTTTGTTCATCGCGATGTTGAACTGCGTTCTCCAGCGGAAGTCCCGCGATGCCACCGGGTTGCCCGCGACGGTCACTTCGAAGCCTCTTGCTTTCATGTCCGCATAGTTGGCCGTTTTTACGAACTGCCCGCCGATGCCGGAAGTATTCAGGCTGCCGATGAGGTCGAAGGAATTGCGGCGGTACCAGTCGAGGGTAAGATCGATCCTGTTGAACAGCGCGAGGTTTGCGCCGATATTCAGCTCATACATCTTTTCCCAGGTCAGCTCCGAGTTTTCGAGACCGCTCAGGAAAATGCCCGATTCTTTTTCGTTTTCATACGGGCGGTACGTAACGCGGTTGTAGAACACGGCGGAAGAATTGCGCGCGTCGCCGATGCTGGCCGTCATGCCGTAGGTGCCGCGCAGCGTTGCGCCTGACAGTACTTTTTTGATGCCTTCGCCATAAAACGGCTCGTTCTCTATATGCCATGCGCCAGACACGTTCCAGGTAGGCAGCCAGCGCGCTACCTTCGATTTGCCCATTTTGTTGGAACCGTCGTAGCGGACGGTACCGTTTACACTGTATTTTTCGCCGAAGGCGTATGCCGCGCGGCCCATGAACGCCGCAAAACGTTCGGCCTCGTAGTTCATGCCAAAATACGGGTCGCCGCCTTCGATCATTTTTTTGAAGTAACGGTAATTCGGGTTCACCAGCCCGCCGTTCGCATACTGGTAGCCGATGCCTTCGTACGCGGAGTTTTTACGGTCGGTGCCGCGCAGCTCCATGGAACCAAAGAAATTGAAGCGGTGCACTTTGTTGAAAGTGTTGTCGTATTCCAGGTTCTGACGGAAATAAAAATTCTTCAGCGAGTTGATGGTGGTATTATAAAAACCGCCGTCGGGCAGTACTACTACCGGCAGGGAATTGATATCGTCCGGGTCGGTGTAGAGGTTGATATTGCCCGCGGCCACGGTGGCGTCGTAGTCCGCCCGGAACGCTTCGGCCATGTTGGAGCCTTCGAGCACGTAGTGTTCGCGGGTGGTGTTGGCGTAACGGTAGGCGCCGTCCACTGAATACTCCAGCTGCGGGATGATCTTGTATTTGATGCCGCCCTGCACCTGCAGGTCAATGCCTTTCAGCGTGAGATAATTGGTGTTCAGCTCGTTGAGGATGTTGAAAGGCGCGTAGTTCCGCACGAAATATTCCTGGTCGCCGTTTTCGTCGTAAGCGGTCATAAGACGGCTCGTGTTCAGCGCGTATGAATACGGGTTGATGTCGAAGTCGCGCGAATAAACGCCGTACACGGGATCGGAATTGCGGGTGAGCGTGCCGGGCGTACGCTGGTCGCGCACGGAGCCGTTTACCAGCACTTCGGCCCTGAGCTTTTCGCTGAGGCGGAAGTTGTTGCGGAACTTGGCGGTATAACGCGTCACATTGTCGCCGAGCGTCATGCCGTTATCCTTCATCATGGAGGTGGAGAAGTAGGTCTGCGAATTGGCGGAGCCCGTGTTCACACTGAGCGAATGCTCCTGCAAAAGGGAATTGCGGAAAAGCAGGTCGAACCAGTCCGTATTGGCTTTCGCATAACGCTCCAGGAATTTCAGGCGGTCGTCCATCGTGTTTTTCAACGCATAGCTGTCCGTAACCGGGTCGTAGTCGTACATCTGGTTGTACATCTTGTAAAAGATGCCGCCGTTGGCCCCGCGGGATGCCGCGCTATGACTGTAATACCCTTTGTTTTCCAGCTCCAGCAGTACAGACAGCTGGTCGGCGGAATTCATGATATCGAACTGGTCGTAGGTAGGTTTGAGATAAGTGGTGAACGTGCCGGTGTAATTCACCTGGGCGTTGCCGTCCGTATTGCGGCCGCGTTTGGTGGTCACCACTATCACCCCGTTCATGGCGCGCGCGCCGTACATGGCGGTAGCCGCGGCGTCTTTGAGAATATTGAACGACTCGATGTCGTCAGGATTGAGCCCCGCCACGGAAGAGCCGATCAGCGTGTTGGCGTCGCCGGTGGAAAGGGCTTCGTTGGAAATGTTCACCACGTCTTCGAGAATGATGCCGTCTACCACCCACAACGGTTTGTTTTCGCCCGAAAGCGAGGTAGCGCCGCGTACGCGGATCTTGGGCGCCGCGCCAAAAGTGCCGGACACGTTCTGAACGGACACGCCCGCTACCTGGCCTTCCAGCATGCGGGAAATATCGGGTACGCCGTTGCGCTCGGCGTCTTTGGCGCTCACTTTGGTGGCGGCGCCGGTAAACAGTTTCCGGTCTACGTTCTGATAGCCGGTCACTACTACTTCCGACATTTTATTCTCCGTTTCTTCCAACACCACGTTGAGGTTCGCGGAAGCAGAGGAAAGCTGCACCTCCTTCACGGCAAAGCCGATAAAGCGGAAAAGCAGCACCGAATTTTCTTTGACATTTTTTAGCTCGAAGCGCCCGTTCACATCCGTGACCGTGCCCTGCGAAGTGCCTTTTACGAGAATGGACACACCGGCCAAAGGCGTACCATCCCTGCTTTTCACCACACCGGTCACGCCGATGGCCGCAATTTCCGGGGCGGGCGCGACTGAAGCCGTTATGACGGCGGGTCTGATAACCACATTGTTGTCTACGATAGCGTATGTGAGCGGCTGACCTTCGAGGGAGAGCTTCAGCGCCTGCTCCAGCGGCACTTCTTTCACGGAAAACGTGACCCTTGCAGCCTTGTCCAGCATTTGCGAGTTAAAGACGAATTGCCGGCCGGTTTGCCGTCTCATTTCGAGGAACACTTTTTCCAGCTTCGCATTCCTGACGCTAAGCGTAACGGTCTGCGCCCAGCCCGAAGCGCTGGTCTCAAAAGTAGCTACAACCGTCAGCAAAAAAATGAGTTTCATAATTAATAGACTTTTGGCGGGAAACCGGCCGCGCATAGGTGGGACGCTCCCAGAAGCAGTAATTTTCATACTTTAGCGTTGTTGGATTTAATGTTTGCCGAATGTGAATTGCGAATGTTGGTCCGACACTCCGGCCGGTGACGCGCCAACGTCATCGGCCTTTTTTGTGCCAGGACCCGAATATCCCGCTGCCGGGCGGGAGCAGGCTTATCCCGAATCGTGCTGCATAGTGTCTCTTTTGGTTGAATATTCAGATTTTGTCGACTTTCCTTTCTGTACGCAGGTACAGGTATCTGGTTGAATGAAATCCTAAGGTTGAACGACGATGGTATTCCCTTCCATCGTAAAATGCACGGCCCCCGTCATTTCCAGCAGCGCCAGCAGTTTCGACAATTTATCCCTGCGCGAAACGGTACAGGTGAAATCCATATCGGCTACGTTCCCCCGGTATGCGATGTCCACATCGTACCAGCGGGACACCTGGCGCATGATCTGCCGGATGCTGGTCCTTTCAAAGTGGATGCGGCCGTTCTTCCAGGCCGTTTCTTCCGCCACGTCCGCCTTTTCGATGCGCAACGCGCCCGATCTGTCCACCACGGCATGCTGCCCCGGCGCCAGCAGCTTGGTATCGTTGCCAGGCGCGGTAATGCGCACGGAGCCGGTCACCAGCGTGGTCACGATACCGGATTCGTCCTCGTATCCCATGATATTAAATTGTGTGCCTACGACGGCGACGTTCACATCCCTGATCTTTACTTCGAACGGATGCGATCTGTCTTCCGCCACCTGCAGGTAAGCCTCGCCCGTGAGCTCCACTTCCCTTTTGGCGCCGCTGAACACGGTCGGGAAAGTAAGCGAAGAAGCCGCGTTCAGCCACACGCGTGTGCCATCGGGCAATATGATGGTAAATTCGCCGCCCCTTGGCGTAACGATGCGGTTAAACGCAGGGACGGGCTGGCTATCGCCGGGGTGTTGCGGCAGATAGGAAAGCTGCCCGTTCTTCATCACCACGCTCGCGCCGCCCTGCGCGGCCAGGATGCCGTTGCCCAGGCTGTCCAGCTCCACCGCTGAATGGTCCGCCAGGTAAAGGATCGCCGCATTCCTGCCCGGCGATTTTTCGGGTTTCGTGCCTTGTGTTTGCGCCGTTCCGGCAGGTTGTTTTGCGCGATCCAGCAAAAAGTATCCGCCCGCGGAAATGCAGAGCAGCGCCACGGCCGCCGCTGACAGCCACTTGCGCATGGGTTTGATGCGGCGGGGCAAAGGTTTGTCCGCGGCGATAATGCGGTCGAAAGTTTCCCGTGATGTAGTTTCGTTAAAGGTCACGGCCTGCGATATATCGCCGCGCTCTTCCAATATTGCGGAAATGCGTTCCTCCAGCTCTTTCCGGGCCGGCTGCGCTAGCAATTGTTCCAGCTCCTGCTGTTCTTCTCCGGTAAGTGCGCCTGCGGCATATTGTTTCAATAAATGATCGATCCGTTGCTGATCCATGAGTGGAATTATTGGTTGACTGCGGGGCAGTATGCGCCCTCTTTATTGATAAGACGGCGCCCAAAACAAAACGTCACGGCAAAACGGGACTTTGTTTCAAAAAAAACGGGAAATCAGCCACACGACTATCAGAGGGACGTAGCCGGAGGCCGTCAGCCGGTCGCGTACCTGCCGCAGCGCCGCGGAAAGCTGGTTTTTGACGGTACCCACGGGCATGTGAAGGAGCTCGGCGATCTGGGCGGGTTTCATTCCCAGCTCGCGGTTGAGACGAAAAATTTTCTTTCCCGGCTCCGAGAGGTTATCCAGCGCACGGAGGATGTTTTGGCGGATGTCGAGCAGGCGTGTGCGTTCTTCAGAAGCTACCTGCCCTGCGCCATACCAGTCGCGGCCGGCATTTTCCTTCCGGTCGCGGCTGCGCAGCTCACGGTCGAGATGATCGAGATACACCCTTGTGGCGATGCGGTTGATCCAGGCGCGGATGTTTTCGATCTGCGGCAGCTGGTCGCGGTGAAGCCATACTTTAATAAAGGTTTCCTGCACGATATCTTCCACATCCGACGCGGAGCGGGTATATTTCACCAGGAAGGGCCGGAGCAGTGCGGCATGGTGGTTATAGAACTCAAAAAACGCTTTTTCGTCGCCATCTGCAATCAGGTGCACCTCAGTCGTTCCCTCATATGTTAGGCTCGTCGGCAAGGAGATCTTGGTTGTTTGGCACAAATAAAAGAAAAAAGCGGGGATGAGCAACAAAAATGGGAAGGGGGACGCCGATATTACCCGCTTTAAATTATAAATTTACCCACGCGAGGCGACTGCGACCCTTTCCCGGACGACAATACTATAAAATGGAGATTTGGCAATATATAGCGATTTTAAGACACCCTGATACTTTGTTCTTTTCCAAAAAAAATATTGAAAAGAAAATTAATGCGCTCACAAGAGTTGCGATCGAAGGTCACCCAAACGATATTTCCAGCTTAACCGATTTTTTAAAGGACAGGAACAGGGAGATCAGAGGGGCTGTTTGCCGGGCAATTATTCATTTATTCAAAAAAATCGATAACCAAAAACAAGAATACGATACACTTAAATACTGCAGGATATCGGAAAGCGATATAGATTTTTATGAGGATAATTTCCAAACAGACCAATTTATTGAGCTGATGGCAATAAGCTCATTGAACGGAAACGGTTATACCAGGGAAAAGGCTGTCAAAAAACTTTCCGGGAGTTCAAACCCGAGAGCTATTCAATTCCTGATTTACCGGCTGGCCGATTGGGTGCTGCCGGTCCGTCAGGCAGCGTTAAAAGGGCTTGAAGGCTATAAATCAATTGAATATATCGACTGCCTGATCGAAAAACTACCAGTTTTCAACTGGCTTCAAAAAGTTGAACGTATTGATCTTGGATGGGTCTATAATGACATTATTGAATTTATTACTGTTGCGAACAGGGATTATGTCTTAGCCCGCTTCAGAACATATCCTGATAAAATAAGAATACTCCTTGCTAGGCATATCTCAAATTCCCTGGTCAATTACCCGATCGAACTGGAATTATTTTTATCGGATAAACATTTTTTAATCAGGAGTTTGACAGTCGATCATTTTGACAAACTTGCTCATAATAAGATTGATCATTTATTAAATGACAAATCAGCCAAGATTCGGCAACAAACTTTATATCGCCTGAAAGGCGCCAAAGAATTTGAAAATATTGTCAGAAATTATTTAGCCGACAATTCATCCGCGATCAGGCATTTTGCCAGATTCTCGTTAAAAGAAGCGGGAATCGACTTTTCTGAATTTTACCATCAAAATCTAAAAAACAACAAACAAATAACCGGTTCGCTATCCGGACTGGCGGACGTGAATGCAAAACATTATTCAGGAACGATAAAACAGTATCTCCACGACAGCAAACCAAAAGTGAGAAAAACCGCTTTCCTGGCATTGCGAAAACTTGATGAAGAAAGTGCCTATGAATTTTCGGTAGCCAACCTTGATACCTCATCCGCTGGATTAAGAAATATCATCATTGACCATCTAATTACGGCATATAGGCAAGACGCAATGGAAAAAGCAAGAGCCTGTTATCGCACGGGCGACCACGATCTGAAAAGATCGATGATCAAACTATTTGGCAAAATTGGCGGTTGGGCTGTAATACCCGATCTGATGATCGGAACTATCGACGAAAATGAGGATATCAGGCAGTTAAGCTTTGAATACCTGAAAATATGGAAATCCAAAGCCATCAGATTATTTACGATACCAAAACAGGAAGAAACTGAAAGAGCGGTCAAGGTTTTCAGGTTCGCGCTCGAAGTTCATGAACTCAAACAATATTTCAAAACAAACCCATTGGAAGGTCTTGACTTTTTCCTTAAATGAAGCGCTCCCGATCTTCCAACAAAAAAGCCGCTGACGATCGTCAACG
>JBQCFV010000459.1:0-4378 GCA_051958695.1 Chitinophaga sp.
CTACCTGTTGCTGCCGCTTATCGGAATCGTGCTGGCGGCGTACCCGCAGAAGAAAGCAGACCGGAAAACCCTCGCGAATCTGCAAACCCACGTCACTTACCTCTCTTCGGACAAGCTGGAGGGCCGGCGTACCGGCACCCCGGGGGAACAGCTGGCGGCCACTTACATCGCGGAGCAGATGAAGCTGGAAGGGCTGCGCCCGAAAGGCGACAACGGGTACCTGCAAACCTTTATCGTGAAGGAAGGAAGAGAGCCCGGCCCTAAAACCCGCCTCCTCATCGATCATAAACCCCTGCCCGCAGGGCAGTACATGCCGCTGCCCTTCAGCGCCAGCAAATCCGCGAAAGGCGACGTGCTGCCCGGCGTGAACTAGCCGGAGAACGTTTGGCTCATCAACGTAAAGGACGCGGAAGACGAGATCAATCCCCATGGCGAGCCCATGGAATATTATATCAAAAAGACCAAAGAGGCCAAACAAAGCGGCGCCACCGGCATCGTGTTCTTCAACGGGCCGGAAGACCTGCGCACCGTTACCCGCTGGCTGGACGGGAAACCGGAGCCGCTGCAGATCCCCGCCGTATGGGCCGGGCCTGAAGCCAGCAAAATACTGTCGGCAGATAATGCCAGCGGTTTCGGGCTGGACCTTGAAGTAGATTTCCAGCCCACCAAACGCACCGGCACCAACGTGATCGGCTATATCGACAACGGCGCGCCCGCCACGATCGTGCTTGGTGCGCATTACGACCCCCTGGGCTACGGCGAGGACCATAACTCCCTTGCCCCCGGCGAAAAGGCCGTCCACAACGGCGCGGACGACAACGCCAGCGGCACCGCCGCGCTCATAGAGCTGGGCCGCCTGCTGAAAGATTCCAAACTGAAAAAAAATAATTACCTGCTGATCGCTTTCTCCGGCGAAGAGCTGGGGCTGTTCGGCAGCAAATATTTTACGGAACACGCCACCGTTCCGCTCGCTTCGGTGAACTATATGGTGAATATGGACATGGTGGGCCGTCTTACCAAAGAAAAAGGCCTCCAGATCGGCGGTACCGGCACCTCCCCCGTTTGGGGCGAAGTGCTGACAGACGCCGTTCCTTCCAGCCTGAAGGTCAGCTACGACTCCTCTGGCGCCGGCCCTTCAGACCACACTTCTTTCTACCGCAAAAACGTGCCCGTGCTCTTTTTCTTTACCGGCACGCATAGCGACTACCACAAGCCCGGCGACGATGCGGACAAGATCAACTACGAAGGCGGTCTTGCCGTAGTAAAGCTGGTGTACGAGGTTATCGAAAAAACCGACCGTCAGCCCAAACTCGCTTTTACAAAAACCCGCGATATGCAAATGGGCAGCAGCGCGCGGTTTTCCGTTACGCTCGGCATCATGCCCGATTACACCTGGTCAAAAGGCGGCGTGAAAGTGGACGGCGTGAGCGACGGCAAACCCGCCAAAAAGGCCGGCATCCTCACCGGCGACCTCATCACGCAGCTGGGCGGTTTCCCCGTTTCAGACCTTGAAACCTATATGAACGCGCTCGGCAAATTCAAGGCCGGCGATAAAACCACGGTGACCGTAAAACGCGGCGGTACCGATAAAGTATTTGATATCAGTTTTTAATCGCGGTTTTTATAACTTGCAGCATGCGATATATCGTTCTTATGCTGGCCCTGTTATCCGCTGCTGCGTGTAACCCTGTCCGTGACAAAACGGACACCACCAATTACGACGTGATCAGCGAAAAATGTTTTGTGCTGAGAGAGCATCCCATCCGTACGGACAGTGCGGTGAATGCGAACCGCGACAGTATCATCCGTTTCCTGGAAGCGAATCAATACAAGGCGAGGTACATTACGAAAGACAGCCTGCTGTTCCGCCGCGACAACGGGTTGCAGGTGGAGATCGTGCTGCCGGCGCCCGTCGATGCCTGGGAATCCGGTACCATCGTTGTTTTTGACCCTATGAAAAACCCGCTCTTCGTGAACCTGCACAAAGGACCGTCGCAGGTAAAACAGTATGTAAGCGGGAATTGATTCCTAAATTTTTATCCCTTGCCAGTTCATCAACATATCAGGGTGACGGCAGATGCCGTTGTATTGCGATTTTCGTCAAAAGAAGGAATGATGGTGCTGCTTTGCAAACGCAGCATTCCCCCGCATATCTTCAAATGGGGCCTGCCCGGCGGTTTCGTGCAGAACGACGAGCCGCTGGAAGACGCCGTGCACCGCGAGATCCGCGACGAAACGGGGCTGAAGGTGAATTACCTCGAGCAGATGCGCACCTGGGGGCGGCCGGACCGTGACCCGCGCGGGCGCATACTTTGCGTGGCGCATCTTGGTCTTATCAAACCTGCCGCATCAAAGCTCATTCTCGGCGCAGGAAACAAAGAAGCCCGCTGGTATCCTGTAAAAGATTTGCCCGTTACCGCGTTCGACCATGCCGAAGTGATCGCCGGCGCCATCGGGCATTTGCGCAACCGCCTGCGATCCGAGCCGCTGGCCTTTGAACTGCTCGATCAGAAATTCCCTGTTTCCGAACTCGAAAAACTCTACGAATGGGTATACAACCGGCAGATCGACCGGCGGAACTTCCAGAAAAAAATGCATTCGCTGGGCCTGCTGGCTATTCAGCAGGAAAAATTGAAACATCCTTTACAAGGCCGTCCCGCTCAATTATATAGCTTCAACGGGCAAAAATTCGCCGAACTGAAGCAAAAAAGCGGCTATGTGGAAATATTCTCCTAATTCACTGGTTTCCAGCTTTTGCATACTTTTTACACAAAAAACATATTATTTTAAAGTAAAATCTCAAAAATTCGTGTAAAAAGTACGGAAAACAGGTTACGCATATGCCAAAGCCTTCATCTGTATTGACTTTCATGCGATTGGAGGGATAAAATAACGTGTAAGTCCGTTTTGAAACCTTACATTCGTACAGGCTAACCCTCATTGGCATATGGAGAACCTCATTTTACTGGCCGACGCATATAAATATTCCCATCACAAGCTCTACGTTCCGGGCACCACGCATATTTATTCTTATCTCGAAAGCCGCGGCGGCAGATTTGACGAAACCGTTTTTTATGGTCTGCAATATTTGCTGAAAGCTTATCTCGAAGGCCCGGTGATCACCGCCGAAAAGATCCGCGAAGCGGGAGAGCTGCTACCCGAAGTATTTGGCCGCAACGATGTGTACGACGCTTCGCGGTTTGAATATATCCTGGAAAAGCACGGCGGGCATTTGCCGGTGAAGGTCCGCGCGGCGCCCGAAGGCAGCGTGGTGCCGGTAAAAAATGTGCTGATGACCATCGAGAACACCGACCCCGCGTGCTACTGGCTTACCAACTTCCTCGAAACTTTGCTGATGCAGGTGTGGTATCCCTGCACGGTGGCTACTTTGTCGCGGGAGATCAAAAAGATCGTGACGCAGTATTACGAGGCCACCGCCAGTGCGGCTTCATTTTCAGGGATCGGTTTTGTGCTGAACGATTTTGGTTTTCGCGGCGCCAGCTCGGTGGAAAGCGCGGGCATCGGCGGTAGTGCGCACCTCGTGAACTTTAGCGGTAGCGACACTTTGGCGGCTTCCACGTTCGCAAAAAGATATTATCATGCGGCTACTGCGCCGGGGCTTTCCATTCCGGCTACGGAGCATTCCATCGTTACGTTGCTGGGGGAGGAAGGCGAAGCGGCCATTTTTAAACATGTGCTGGATACGTTCCCCACGGGCACTATCGCCTGCGTATCCGACTCATATAATATTTTCCGGGCCTGTTCTGATTATTGGGGAACCGAACTAAAGGAGCAGGTGCTGGCGCGGAAGGGCACTTTGGTGATCCGGCCCGATTCCGGCGATCCCGTGCGCACCTTGCTGGAAGTGTTTTTTATACTGATGGAAAAATTCGGGCACACCGTCAACGAAAAAGGGTACAAGGTGCTGCCGCCGCAGGTGCGCGTGATACAGGGAGACGGCATCAGCTATACTTCCATCCCCGAAATTTATGAAGCATTAAAGCAGGCCGGGGTGAGCGCGGAAAACCTCGTGCTGGGGATGGGCGGCGC
The DNA here is from genome assembly GCA_051958695.1 of Chitinophaga sp. Classification (GTDB taxonomy): domain Bacteria; phylum Bacteroidota; class Bacteroidia; order Chitinophagales; family Chitinophagaceae; genus Chitinophaga. The sequence continues at coordinate 4,051 of JBQCFV010000459.1, forward strand.
GCTGCTGCAACGCGTGAACCGCGATACGCAGGAGTTCGCATTAAAATGTTCTTACGCGGAGATCAACGGGCAGGGCGTGGATGTTTCCAAATCGCCCGTGGAAATGGATGCGGAGGGGAACATGCGCACCTCCTTTAAAAAGTCGAAAGCGGGAAAGCTGAAGCTGGTGAAAGATGCCGCGGGACTGAAGACCGTGGCCGCTTCCGCTCCAGGCAAGGATTTGCTGCAAACCGTGTTCGCGAACGGGAAGGTGGTGAAAGATCAGCGGTTTGAAGATATTCGCAAACTGGCTGCTTTGTCGTAAATTGAAATATCTATGAAAAAATAT
>JBQCFV010000460.1:0-7873 GCA_051958695.1 Chitinophaga sp.
TTTTCGCGCGCCAGATCAACGCTTTCCTGCTCCAGCGTCAGCGACATTTTATAAAATTCATAATCCTTGTAGGCGTTGGTGAGCGCAAGGTTCACCTGCGACTGTATGTTTTCTACGGCCAGCTGCTGGTACTCGATGTCCAGCTTCGCGGCTTTCACCTGGCGGTGCGCGTTAAGACCGTTGAAAATGGGAACGCTGGCGGAAAAGCCGTAGTTGAAGCCGCGGTTCTGGTTGAATATCGGGCTGAACTGGTTCACGGCCGCGCTGGCTTTGGACTGGTTGAAGTTATAAGCCGAGTTGAAAGAGATGACGGGGAAAAATTCGCCTTTTCTTTCTTTCAGCACCAGCTTTGAAATTTCAAGGCTCTGGCGCGCCACCTGCAGCTGCGGGTTGGTCTGAGGGAGGTTCTCCAGGATCTCGCCGTAAGAAAGCGCGAGGTCTACGGGAATGCTATCGTTCACGTCGTAATTGAGGTTGCCGTCTGCGATGCCGAGCAGCTGGTTGAGCGCCGCCTTGCTTTGTTCGATGGCGGTTTGCTGGCGCAGCCAGTTGGCGCGCTGCGCGTTGTAGTCCACTTTGGCCTGCAGCCAGTCCGTTTTTGGCGCGAGGCCGGTCTGGAACTTGGCGTCGGAGAGCTTCACACGTTCGTCGGAAATGCTCATCTGCTCGGCCAATGCGCGCAGCTGCTGTTTTTGCTGCGCGATGTTGTAGTAGCTGTTGATGATGTTGGCGATGGAATTTTCCACCTGGTTCTTTACGTTCAGCTCACCGAGTATCTCGATGGCCTGTACGCGTTGCCGGGTGGCGAACATCTTCAGGCCGTCAAACAGCGTCCAGTTGAGGTTTATCGAGGTTTGCAGCTGCCTGTTCTTAATGCCGCTGGTATCCCTTTTGTTGCCGTTGCCGAACTCCTGTTTGGTGGCGGTGTTGTTCCATACGTTGGTGGCCGTGCCGTTCAGGCGCGGCGCAAAGGCGAAGTTGGCATAGGCGTTGTCGTTGGCGGCCACTTCCGCATCGTTGCGGGCGAGCCGTATATCGAAGTTATTCTTCAGGCCCAGGTCTATCGCCTGCTCCAGCGTAAGCACCTGCTGTTGGGCTTTCGCGCCAACGGCCAGCTGAAGTAAGAATATCCCCGTTAATAATTTTCTGTTCAATTTCATTGTTTTCATTTTACCGTTTCCCGTTGCCGGGAGCGATGATGCTTATGCGTGCGAGGCAGCGGCCGCTGCTTCGGGCGATTCCTGCGCTGTTGTTTCTGCGTTTTCCTTGTGATGGCCCCTGCGGCTGAAGAACGTATAGATCGCGGGGATCACGTACAGCGTAAGCACGAGGGAGAACATGATGCCGCCCACGATCACGATACCCAGCGGGATGCGGCTGGTAGAGGCTGCGCCGAGGCTCATCGCGATGGGCAGCGCGCCCAGCGCCATGGCCAGGCTCGTCATCAGGATCGGGCGGAGGCGCATTACGGCGCCTTCCACGGCGGCGATATTTTTCTTCCTGCCCGCGTCGCGCATGTGGTTGGCGAACTCCACGATCAGGATACCGTTTTTCGTTACAAGACCTATCAGCATGATCACCCCGATCTGCGAGAAGATGTTCCAGGTTTGCCCGAACAGCTTCAGCGACAGGAAGGCGCCTGCGAATGCCATGGGTACGGTGAGCATGATGATGAAGGGATCTATCCAGCTTTCGAACTGCGCGGCCAGCACGAGATAGATCAGCACCAGCGCCAGCAGCAGGGCGAACATGGTGTTGGAACCGCTCTCCGCATAGTCGCGGCTGGAGCCGCTGAGCGCGGTCACAAACGATTCGTCTATGACGCCTTCTTTCTGCAGCTTTTCGTAGATGGCGTTCATGGCGTCGATACCGTCGCCGATGGTTTTGCCGGCCGCCAGCGAAGCGGAAATGGTGGCGGACTTCATACGGTTGAAGTGATAGATCACCGGCGGGCTGGTCTCTTCTTCGATGGTCACGAGGTTATCCAGCTGGATCGCCTCGCCACGGGTGTTGCGCACGTAGATGCTTTGCAGGTCCACGGGATCGTCGCGGTCCGCGCGGAACACCTGGCCCATTACCTGGTATTGTTTGCCGTTGCGGATGAAGTACCCGAAGTTGCGGTTGCTGAGCGCCAGCTGGAGCGTGGAAGAAATATCGGCCACGGAAACGCCCAGCTCGCTTGCTTTTGCGCGGTTGATAGAGATGCGCAGCTCCGGCTTGTTGAATTTCAGATCGATGTCTACCGCCTGGAACACCGGGCTGGCGTTCGCTTCGTCGAGGAAGCGGGGCACTACGGCGGAGAGCTTTTCAAAGTTCACGTTCTGCAGCACGAAGGCCACGGGCAAACCGCCGCGGCGGCCCACCTGGATGGTCTGCTGCTCGATGGCGAACACCTTGCCCTGCGGGAACTTGTACATGTTGCGGTTCACCATGTTCACGATATCTTTCTGCGAACGCGTTCTTTCTTTTGGTTCGGACAGCATCACGTAGGCAAAGCCGGTATTCACGGAACCCGCGCCGGAGAAGCCCGGAGCGGTCACGGAGAGCACCACCTGCTTTTCGGGGATGGAGTCGATCATAAAGTCCACCAGGTTCGTGATGTAATCGTCCATCGCGTCGTAGGCGGTGCCTTCGGGCGCGGTAACGGTGAGGCGGAACATGCTGCGGTCTTCTACCGGCGCGAGCTCCGACTGCATGCCGCGGAACAGGAAATAGATCATGGCCAGGCAGCCCGCTATCACCACGAACGATACCCAGCGTACTTTCATGAACGCTTCCAGCGAACGTTTGTACCCATTCTCCAGTCCCCTGAAGAAAGGTTCCGTTTTATCGTAGAACCAGGAATGTTTATGCGTTTTGCGCGCGAGCTTTACGTTCAGTACCGGCGTGAGCGTGAGCGATACGAAAGCGGAGATCAGTACGGCGCCCGCCACCACGATGCCGAACTCCCGGAAAAGGCTTCCCACGAAGCCCTGCAGGAAGATGATCGGCAGGAACACGAATGCGAGCGTGATGGAAGTGGCGATCACCGCGAAGAAGATCTCTTCCGAGCCTTCTTTGGCGGCGCGCATTTTTGGTATGCCCGCCTCGATCTTTTTATAGATGTTCTCCGTGACGACGATGCCGTCGTCCACCACCAGCCCCGTGGCCAGCACGATCGCCAGCAGCGTGAGGATGTTGATGGTGAAGCCGCAAAGGTACATGATGAAGAACGCGCCGATGAGCGACACAGGAATGTCTACGATCGGGCGGAGCGCCATGAGCCAGTCGCGGAAGAAGAGGTATACGATCATGATCACGAGCGAGAGCGCGATGATGAGCGTTTCTTTTACTTCGAGGATACTTTTTTTGATGAACGCGGTATTGTCCATCGCTACGTTGAGCGTATAATCGGCCGGCACTTCTTTTTGCAGCTGCGCGTACCTTTTATAAAATTCTTCGGCGATGGCCACATAGTTGGCACCCGGCTGCGGCACGAGGGCCAGGGCGATCTGCGGGATGTTGGATTCTTTCAGCTGCGTTTCTTCGTTCTCGGGGCCCAGTACTGCCTGGCCCACGTCGCGCAGGTGTATCTCCGCGCCGTCCACGTTTTTGATGATGAGGTTGTTAAATTCCTCTTCCGTATCAAGCCTGCCGAAAGTACGCACGGTAAGTTCCGTGGCGTTGCCCGCGATCTTGCCGGAAGGCAGCTCCACGTTCTCGCGGTTCAGCGCGTCCTGCACGTCGCCGGGGGTAAGGCTGTAGGCGGAAAGCCGCGCGGGATCGAGCCAGATGCGCATCGCGAATTTTTTCTCGCCCCATACCTGTATGGTGGATACGCCGGGGATGGTCTGCAGCCTTTCCAGCAGCACGTTGGTGGCATATTCGGTGATCTCCAGCTGGTTGTGCGTATTGCTCTGCACGGTCATGGAGATGATGGAGGAAGAGTTGGCGTCCGCTTTGGATACGACGGGAGGCGCTTCAAGGTCTTTCGGCAGCTTGCGCTGGGCCTGGCCTACTTTGTCGCGCACGTCGTTGGTGGCGGCCTCGAGGTCTTCTCCCAGCTCGAATTCCACGGTAATATTGCTGTTGCCCTGGCTGCTGAGGGAGGAAATATTTTTGATGCCGGCTACGCCGTTGATGCTTTTTTCGAGCACCTCGGTGATCTGCGTTTCAATAATGTCGGAGTTGGCGCCCGGGTAGGAGGTGCGCACGTTCACAACGGGCGGGTCGATGGCGGGAAAGTCGCGCACACCGAGGAAGGTGAACCCCACAAGACCGAAGATCACTATGATGATGTTCATCACAATGGCCATTACAGGCCGTTTGAGGGATATGGAAGGTAAACTCATGATAATGTCTGTTAGCGTTAATCAATGATCGTTGCACAAGGTCAACAGCATTACTGTACCTTATTGTAATGAAGCGGCATACCTGGCTTGAGCTGCAGTATGCCGGTGGTGATAACGGTATCTCCGGCCCGCACCCCGTCCGTGATCTGCACGTTGTTCTCGGTCCGCACGTCGGTTTCCACGACTACGAATTTTGCCTTGCCGCTGTCTGCCACGATCACCTGTTTGAAACGGGTGCCGGGTATTACGGCCTGCGACGGTATCATGATGGCGTTCGGATTGTCTCTGAGCTGTATGGTGGTTTTGGCGAAAGACCCGGGAAAGAGCCTGCCTGACGGGTTGGGCACGAGGGCGCGGATCTTCACGCTGCGGGTGGCCAGGTCGATCTTGGGATCGATGGCATAAATGCTGCCCTTGTATTTTACGGTATCGCCGGCCACGGTAAAGGTAACGGGGTCGCCTTTACGAATGGCGTTGCGGTATTTCTCCGGGGTTGCAAAATCGATTTTTAAAGGGTCCAGCTGCTGGAGGGTGGTCATGATGGTAGCCGGGCCCACAATGGCGCCTTCGCTCACGTTGCGCAGGCCGATGGTGCCGCTGAAGGGCGCCCTGATCTCGGTTTTCTGCAGCTGCGCGCGGTTGTATTCGATATCCGCCGCGTAAGCGCTTACCTGGTTGCTGGTCACGTCCACGTCCTGCTGGCTGATGCCGTTGATCTTCAGCAGCTGCTGCTGGCGGGAGAGGGTGGTTTTGGCCAGCTGCTGCTGCAGCTCCAGCTTGCGGATCTGCGCGAGGATGTCGCCGTCGTATAATTTGATCAGCAGGGTGCCCTTGCTCACTTTTACGCCTTCCTTGAAATAAATATGGGTGATGCGGCCGGTGATCTCGGGCTTCAGCTCCACTTCTTCATTGCTCTGCAAGGTGCCGCTGGCTTCGATGCTTTCATTGAGCTTTACGGGTTTGGCCACATAGGCGTCTACGAGGATGGACCTGCCGCCCCCGCCCCTGGCGGCTTCTGCTTTCGGCGCCGCTTCGGGTTCTTTTGGATTGTTGCTTTTTGCCGCCAACTTATAGATAAAGAAGCCGGCCACTGCCAGTACGAGGAATAACAGAACGAGTCTAGTGGTCTTATTTCGCATGTTTCAAATGAGTATGATAAGTTTTAATCTGTTGCCGGTTTTCGCGTTTCGGATGCCGTGGCTGCCCGGGTTAAATGTTGTGGTGGCCCGCCTGTTGCAAGTTACGGGATTTCATAACCGGACAAATATAATAGTTGGACGTTAAGCCTTTGGCGATCCGGTTTTAAATATGGTTAAGTGGCGGTATAAAAGGTTGAATGGTCAACTTATATGTCGTAACACATAAATGGTGCGTTTAGGGAGGATGGATGGGGCATACTATATATAATGGTATGCAAACAGCAGGAAAAAGGCAATAAAAAGGGGAAGTGAAGGTAAAAAGACATGAGCGATTTCGTACATATGGAATCGGCCGGAACCTGCGAAGGGCCTGCTAAATGCAGGTTTTCGGGGCTGTACGGGCTGAGGTTAAAATGGAAATTCTGGGTTAAAATTGTGCGATATCCTTGGCAATTGAATAAAAATTATATTTTTGCAGTCAAGTTTTAAACCAAAAACACTTAAAATTATGTCAGACATTGCATCAAGAGTTAAAAAGATCATTATTGACAAATTAGGCGTTGACGAGGCCGAGGTAACTCCTGAAGCCAGCTTCACCAACGACTTAGGCGCTGACTCTTTGGATACGGTAGAACTGATCATGGAATTCGAAAAAGAATTCAACATCTCCATTCCTGACGAACAAGCAGAAACTATCACCACTGTTGGCCAGGCAGTAGCTTACCTGGAAGAACACGTAAAATAATCCAACAATCAGAACTGTTTTAATGCAACCAAGACGAGTAGTCGTTACAGGTTTAGGCGCGCTCACACCGCTCGGCAATTCCGTTGATGCCTTCTGGCAGGGATTGGCGAACGGTGTATCCGGCGCTGATTTTATCAAGCAGTTTGACGCCTCAAAGTTCAAGACCCGTTTTGCCTGCGAGCTGAAAGATTTTGATCCTGCCCGGTACATGGACAAAAAGGACGCGCGCAAAATGGACCCTTTCACACAAACAGCCGTTATTGCGGCCGATCAGGCCGTCGCAGACGCAAAGGTCGACCGTAACTCGGTGGATGTGGACAGGGTAGGCGTGATCTGGGGCACGGGCGTTGGAGGGATGATCAACTTCACCAACGAATTAAAGGAGTTTCACGCGGGCGACGGTACGCCCCGTTTCAGTCCTTTCCTGATCACCCGGCTTATACTGGATATCGCCGCAGGGCATATATCCATGCGTCATGGTTTCAGAGGGCCCAACTTTTCGGTAGTGTCGGCCTGCGCTTCCGCTACCAACGCCATTATCGAGGCCATGTACACTATCCGCTACGGCAAGGCGGACATGATCATTACCGGCGGATCGGAAAACATCATCAACGAACCCTGCGTGGGCGGCTTCAATGCCATGAAGGCGCTCAGCGAACGCAACGACGATCCTAAAACGGCTTCCAGGCCTTTCGACCTGGACCGCGACGGTTTCGTAATGGGCGAAGGCGCCGGCGCCCTGGTGCTGGAAAGCTACGAACACGCCATGGCGCGGGGTGCGAAGATCTATGTCGAGCTCGCGGGAGGCGGCGCTACGGCGGACGCTCATCACATCACCGCACCCCACCCCGTGGGGCTGGGCGCGCTGAACGTAATTAAAACGGCCCTGAAAGATGCCAACCTCCAACCGGAAGACATCGATTACATCAACGTTCACGGGACCTCCACCCCGCTCGGCGATATAGCGGAAGTGAAGGCCATTCAGCAAGTATTCGGTGAAGCTGCATACAAACTGAATATCAGCTCCACCAAATCCATGACCGGGCATCTGCTCGGAGCGGCCGGTGCTGTGGAGAGCATTACCGTTATCAAAAGTATACTGGAAGGCCTCGTGCCCCCCACCATCAACCACTTCACGGACGACCCCCAGCTGGATGCAAAGCTGAACTTTACATTTAACGTAGCGCAAAAAAGACAAGTAAGAGCAGCCCTCAGCAATACCTTCGGGTTCGGCGGGCACAATGCCTCTGTTATTTTCAAATCATTTGTTCCTTAGAAGGTGTGAAAATACTTCCAGGATTCTTACAGAAGATCATCTACGGGAAAAAGCGCCTGTACAAAGACCTTTATAACCTGCTCGGCTTTCACCCGGGCAACCTGTCGTTGTACGAGGTAGCCCTGAGCCACCGCTCCAGCAAAGAGAAATTTCTCGAAAGCAACGAGCGGCTGGAGTATCTCGGCGATGCCATCCTGGGCGCCATCATCGGCGATTACCTCTTCAAAAAATATCCCTACAAAACGGAAGGTTACCTCACCGAAATGCGCTCCAAGATCGTGAACCGACAGCAGCTCAACGATATCGCCATCAAAATGGGCCTGCGCAAGCTCACCATCTACGACAAATACAATTCCTTCCTCAAGATCAGCCAGATATTCGG
>JBQCFV010000461.1:0-2134 GCA_051958695.1 Chitinophaga sp.
GCAGGTGAAAACACTGGTCTACCGCCATTTTGCATGGCTCACGGCCCTGCGTTACCAGCTGCGCGAAGAACGTATCTGGGAAGTGGCCGACGCGCGCCACAACGCGGAATACCAGCGTTATTACAACATCCCCGAACGGAAATGCGCTTTCCGCGACGAAATGCTGAAATACATCCCGGAAAAAGAGCTGAACGAAGTGTCGGGCTCCCGCGATAAACCGTCTCAATTGATGGCCCTGCAAAGCCGGGCCATCAAAGCGGCGTATGAAAGCGACGAGCTTCCGGTGGGGCAGTATATCGAGCTGCAGCGTACGATCAATCTTTTATTGGGCCACCAGGGGCAGAGCAGCTCGCTGAAAGACACGCCGTACCCACGGCAGTATTCCGTCATCAATACCATTTTCGTGCGCATGTTCTGCCTGCTGCTGCCTTTCGGCATGCTGCGGGAGGTGGACAAACTGAACGACGGGGTCGCGGGGTTCATGCACGGGCATATGATCTGGCTGGTAGTGCCTTTCAGCGTGCTCATCTCCTGGATGTACACGTCGCTGGAACAGGTGGGCGAAAGCACGGAGAACCCGTTCGAAGGCAGCGCCAACGACGTGCCGATATCGCAGCTCTGCCGCGAGATAGAGATCGACCTGCGGGAAATGTTGGGGGAAAAGGAATTGCCCCCGCCGGTGCTGCCGCAGAACGAGATCGCCGTATGAGAAAAAAAATCCGGGGAATTTGTCCAATTGAGGGCAGGCCGGTTGTCATAGATATATTAACCACACAATAATTTAAAAAATGGAACAAAGGATTAACTTTCAGGAAAAAGGGCAGGGAGCCCTCAAAACGCTCTTTCACACCGGCGCGTACCTTAGAAAATCGCTGATCGAAGAAAAGCTGCAGGAACTCGTGTTCTTCCGCGTATCCCAGATCAACGGCTGCGCATATTGCCTGGACATGCATTCCAAAGACCTGCGTGCGCATGGCGAAACGGAACAACGCCTGTATGCGCTGAACGCCTGGCGCGAAACGGCTTTTTACACGGACAGGGAAAGGGCCGCGCTGGCATGGGCGGAAGCCGTTACCGCCGCTAAAGTGCCGGACGAGGTTTATTCACGCGTAAAGACCCAGTTCACCGACGAAGAACTGGTGGACCTGACGCTGGCGGTTTCCACCATCAACACCTGGAACCGCTTTAACATCGCTTTCCCGAACCCCGCCGCAGTAGGCACTTACGCGGCAGGGCAGTTCGGCTGAGCCATCGCAGCAATGCAAAAAAAACCATGATATATGAATGATTTCCTGTTGGTATTCAGAAGAGATTACAAAACGAAAGAAATTCAACCGTCGCCGGAGCAATTGCAGGCGCATTTGAGCCGGTGGCGGGAATGGTTTGACGACCTGAAGGCCCGCGGCGTGCTGGCCAGGCCGCTACAGCCATGGGAGGCAAAAGGTAAAGTGCTGAAAAACGACAAAACCGTAACGGACGGGCCTTATGCGGAGATCAAAGAATCCATCGGCGGGTTCATCGTGGTCAAAGCCGGCAGCTACGAAGAAGCGGTGGAGATCGCAAAAGGTTCTCCCATCTTCGATCTGGGCGGCACGGTAGAGGTAAGGATGGCGGTAGTGTAACGCGGCGCCGGCAAATAAAAATGCCTTTCTTATTTTTGCAAAAGGCTTTTTGTTTGTCGCATGGATAGGAAAGAATTACTGCCGCATCTGTTCAGAACGGAATACCGGAAAATGGTTTCGGTGCTTTGCTCGCTGTTCGGCATAGAACATATAGAACTGGCGGAAGATATCGTGAGCGATACCTTCCTGGCTGCCACCGAATCGTGGAGCGCGAAAGGGGTGCCGGAAAACCCGGCCGCCTGGCTGTACGTCGTCGCCAAAAACAAAACAAAGAACTGGCTGAAAAGAGATAATTTTTTTCAACAGAAATTACTGGCGGATCTCCGGCGCGATACGCCCGAAGGGGAAGAGATAACGATCGACCTTTCCGCGCAGAATATCACGGACAGCCAGCTGGCGATGATGTTCACCGTATGTCATCCTTCCATTCCCGCCGAATCGCAGGTGGCGCTTGCCCTCAACCTGCTTTGCGGGTTCGGCGCGCAGGAGATCGCGGACGCGTACCTCACCAC
>JBQCFV010000462.1:0-3850 GCA_051958695.1 Chitinophaga sp.
GACGCCGATCACAACGGCATCGTGGACGCCGCTGAAAAAGCGACGCTTGGCAGCGCGCGGTATGTTTATTATTTCCTGCTGCTCACGCACATCGTGCTGGCCGCGGTGATCGTGCCGCTGGTGCTGTTCACGCTGCTGCGCGGTTTTCAGAACGACCGCGTGAGACACCGGAAGATCGCGCGTTTCACCTGGCCCATCTGGTTCTATGTTGCGGTAACCGGCGTGATCGTGTACATCATGATACAGCCGTATTATTGAGCGGAACTGATATAGATCAGTGCGCGTAATGGTAAAAACCCGTAATTTCGGTACGTGAAAAAGATATTCGTCCTCATCGTGATATTGGCGCTGCTGGTTCCCTGCAGCGATCTGCTGGCGCAGTGCTCGCTCTGTACAAAAACCGCCCAGCAGCTTGGCGAAGGCCCCGCCAAAGGGCTGAATAAAGGCATATTGATGCTGGCGTTCACGCCGCTGGCGCTTGCCGCCATCCTGGGGCTCCGCTGGTGGAGAAGCCAGCGCGCGGGCGAAGAAAATTAAGCCGCTCCCGGCGTTCTGAACTCCGGGCAATCCACTCTCAGGTCTCCCGCTTTCAAAAAAGCATTTACAAGATTGCAGAAATGCAGCTTGCCTTTCTTTTCATAGAACCGGCAATTCAGGCACATGCGCTGCGGCGTGATCACGAGCTGTTCGTTCAGGTCTTGTATAAGACCCAGCAATTGTTCCAGCGTATTCGCCTGCTTTTCCGGCAGCATACGCTGCACCGCCAGCTCCATCGGTTCCGCGAAACGCTCCACCTTGCGGGCCAGCGCCTTGCCTTCGCGCGTAAGGTGAAGGGAATGGCTGCGGCTGTCGTCCGTGTCTTCTTTCCGTTTCACAAAACCTTTCGCCGCGATCGATTTGATGGCGTCGCTCACCGTAGCTTTCGTCATGTTGAAATGCGTGGCCAGGTGGGTCACCGTTTTCAGCTTTTCGGGGTAGTGAAGAAGGTAGGTAAGTATCTGCACCTGTATAGGACTGATCCCGTATTGTTTGGCTTCCTGCCAGAGCAGCACGCGGAAAGCCTCTGATATTCTTTCCAGTGCCGCCACCACTTTGCTGGACACGTGGGTGGCCTGATGCTCAGGATTAAAGGTAGATTCCTTTGCCATTTTTTTATTTGAACTGTATCGTTTTTGTATGGTTTCTTTTATGAGAATTTGAACTTTTTCATCGGAATATGGGTCTGCACGGGAGGGCCGAAAGTACAAAACTTTTGCCGCGCATGCATAGCACATTCATGTTGTTTATACAATACTGCAAATTCGGTGAAATTCTTTTTCTGCAAGCATTTCAGCGGATTTTTTATTGCTTTTCCCAAAGCCTTTTCCGCGATGCGGCTGGCATCTTTTTTATTTGCTATATTTATCACGTTAACGGATAAAAACCTAAACAGCGTTCGCTTGAAATTACCCCCTTTTTTTTCATGCCGGGAAGGATTGCCCGCGGTGGATTGCCTGCCTGCTCCTTCGCCCGTTTTTCATCCACTCAAACGAGTGGGTGTGTTGTGTCTTTGTATTCTTGTCCTGTCTGCTCTTGTTGGCTTTGTATCGGTTTTGCTGTTGGAAGGTTTGCTTTGGCTGGAATACTTTGCATCAAATATTGTTCCGGAGGCGGCGCTGGCATTGCTTATCGTGGCCGGCGCACTGGCGGCGGGGTGGTTATTGAAGAAGGAAGGGTGGGCGAAACCCTTTGCCCGTCTGGTTTACAGCGTTACGGGCATGCCGCTGGGGCCGGAAAGTATTTTACCGGAGGCGGCCGGCCTGCTGCGGTTAGGCCGCAGCTTTACCCCGGCGGAAACGGAGCTGTTGAAGATTTGCATCATGACGGCGGGGATCGCCTCGTGGTTCGGTACGCCGCTGGCCGCGCTTGCTCTTTTTGCCGCTCATTTCCGCGCCCGGTCGGGATACTTGCTGCTGGCGGCTTTCACGGGAGCCGCTTTGCATTATGCATGGTTTGGCCTGCGGCTTCCCGCGCCTGTTGAAATGCCCGGCGTGGCGGCTACGGGCGTGTATGTTCTGCTCGGTTTGCTGATGGGCGTATTGTCCGCCGCGGTAGTGCGCAGCGTGCAGGGGCTGCAGCTGCTTCGCGGCCGCTATGCCGCCATGGCGGCGGTGCTGCTGATCGCGGCGCTGGTGTGGTGGAAACCCGTGCTGTTCGGGCCGGGCGTTGGCGCGGGAAGACAGCTGCTCACGATGGAAAACGTTACGCTCGCGCTGCTCATCCATCTTGCATCGTATAAGCTTATTACCGTAATAGCCGCGGCTGCCGCGCGTTTCCCCGGAGCCATGCTTACGCCTTTAATGATCGTGGGCGCGGCCACGGGATTGCTGACGGCTTTGTGGCTGCAATCGCTTTTCGGATCGGTGCCGCTGAACCCTTCGCTGGCGGCGGTGATAGGCGCGGCCGCGCTGATCGGCGGCGTTACGCGGCTGCCGCTGATGGCGGTATTGTTCGCGCTGGAAATTTCCCGGCAGCCCGCGGCCGTCGTACCCGTGGCGCTTGCGGTGGCGGCCGCTTACGCGGGCTCCGCCGTTTTCCTGCGGAGGCGGTGAGAAAATAAATAAAATGGGAGTATCTTGGCGGAAACAACCAACGCTCATGTCCATCTTATCCTATTTCAAAGCATCGTTCGCGCGTAAAAAAGCGCGGCGCGTGTTCCAGCGGTACGGCACCCGCATCGATACCTTCCGGCTTGCGAACAACGAGTCCGTTCAGTTCGCCAACTGGCTGAACCCGCTGCTGAAACCTAAAGTGATCACACAACACGAAGTAGATTTTTTCCGCAAATACATCCCTGAAGGTTCGCTGGCGATCGATATCGGCGCCAACATCGGTGACCTTACCGTCGCCATGGCCATCGCCGCGGGCGGCTCCGGCAAAGTGCTGGCGCTCGATCCCAATCCCCATGTGTTCAGCGTGCTGCAGGAAAACGCGAAGCTCAACAAAGGCAAAGCGAACATCGTACCGCTGCAGTTCGCCGCGGCGGACAAGGACATGAATTTTTATTACGCTTCCTCCGAAGCATCCATGAGCAACGGCGGGCTCATCACCGACCTGAACGATAACCGCCACGGCAAATACAAGCTGGAAGAGCCGATCAAAGGCAAGCACCTCGGTAATTTCCTGGACGAGGAATATGGCAGCGAGCTGTCGAAGCTGTCGCTGATAAAGATCGACACGGAAGGGCTGGATTATTTTGTGCTCACTACGCTGGAGCGCGTGCTTGAAAAATATCACCCGGTGATCATCGCGGAGATATTCCTCGAAATACCGGTGAGCATGCGCAACGATATTTTCGACCTGCTGAAAAAGCACGGCTACACGCTGCTCAACGCGGGCCTGCTGGAAACCGACAAGCCGATGGTAACGAGGCCGGTGAACACGAAGGAAGACATGCCGAAAGTCGGGCAGACGGAAAACATCATCGCATACATGGCTTAGAACGCCCTGTTCTTACATCATAAGGCAACAGGCCCGGACGAACGCGTTCCGGGCCTGTTCGCGTTTTATTGCGCATCAGAAACTAATTTTAGGCCGATGATGGAACCGATCAGCATCACGAGAAAAAACATACGCCATGCAGTGGCCGGCTCTTTGAAAAAAAGAATGCCCGCGATAGCGGTGCCCGCCGCGCCGATGCCCGTCCACACTGCATAAGCCGTACCAATCGGCAGTCCGTTATTGATCGCTTTGTTCAGCAAAAAAAAGCTCATGGAGATGCATACCACGAAGCTCAGCGAAGGCCAGAGCTTTGAAAAATTTTCGGAATACTTCAGCGAGATCGTGAACCCGATCTCGAAAAGCCCGCCCA
>JBQCFV010000463.1:0-2640 GCA_051958695.1 Chitinophaga sp.
TGGAAGTAATTTGTCCCGTCATCACATCTTTCCTGTACTCCCGGTATGTGCCTTCGGTAAATTTGTAACGCCCCCAGAAATTGGTCATATGGATCACGAGGAACAGGAAAATGATGCTGCCCAGCAGTCCCATGTTCAGCGAAGCCCAGCGGGCCGGCGATTTCGCGGCGTACTGGTATTTCACCGGCCGTGCGCGGCGGTTCTTCACCGTAAGCACCAATGCGTAAATGGCATGTATGATGATGGAGATATACAGCATATACGCGATGATCTCCACCGGCAGAAAATGCGTCATGAAATGCGCGTAAATATTGAATGTGTAACCTTCGTCCCCGGCGAACAGCGTAAGATTGCCGCCGAGGTGCACGATAAGGAACAGGCAGAGGAACAGGCCCGTCATCGACATCACCAGCTTTTGGCCCAGCGAGGAACGGAAAAATTGTTTGAAGCTCAGCATGATAAAATATTTTATTGTCAGCACCGGTTTTCGCGGCTTGCGGGGCGGAAGATCAGGCGCAGCGCCTGGTCTTTCGTGAGATAGGCCACGGTCCAGTTGTAAAGCGTTTTTATTTTGTTGTTGTAGTTGACGAGGGACATCACATGTATAAAAAGCCATCCCAGCAGACCGAGCAGGCCGCCCAGGTGCACTTTGTGCTTAAAAAGATCGGCTACCGCGAATTGTTTGCCGATGATCGCCATGTCGCCCCGGTCAAAATATTTGAACGGTTTCGGTTCACGGCCTTCCGCTATCCGCAGCAGGTTTTTCGCGAGGGTCTTGCCCTGCTGGATGGCCGGCTGCGCCAGCTGCGGGTGGCCGTTGGGGTACGCCTCGTCCGTAAACTGGATGCTGATATCACCAATGGCGTACACGTCCTCATAACCCTTCACTTTATGAAAAGCGTCGGTGATCATCCGGCTGCCTTTGCCGATGCTGGCCGCATCGATGCCGGGGAAAGTGTTGGCCACCACGCCGGCCGCCCAGATGAGCGTTTTGGCGGCGATAGCGGAGCCGTCGGACAGCAGCACCTCGTCGTTGATAAAATCCTTCACCTGCGTGTTCAGCTTTACCTTCACGCCGAGCTTGTGCAGCGCCCTGCAGGCGGCGGCATGCGTTTTGTCGCTCATCGGCGCCAGCAGGTACGGCGAGCCGTCTATCACGTAAATGTTCCCGGAAGCTTTTCTCAGGCTCGGGTAATCATTCCCCAGGATGTATTTTTTTGTTTCCGCCAGCATGCCCGCTACTTCCACGCCAGTAGGCCCGCCGCCCGCAATCACGACCGTCAGCAGCTTTTCCCGTTCTTCCGGATCTTTTTCCAGCGAGGCTTTTTCAAGCGTTTTTAATAATTCGTTGCGCAGGTAAAGCGCATCGTCGATCCCTTTCAGGGAAAACGATTTATGACGCAAGGCATCGTTGCCAAAAAAATTGGTGCGCGAGCCGGCCGCGAACACGAGGATATCGTAATCCAGCTCGCCGCCGTCGTCCAGCTGAAGTTTCCGGCCGGCGGTATCCACTTTTGTCAGGGTTGCCATACGGAAGGTAACGCCATCTTTACGGAGCAGCCTGCGGAAAGGATAGCTGATGCTGGACGGTTCCAGGAAAGCGGTGGCCACCTGGTACAGCAGCGGTGTAAAATAATTGTAGTTGTTTTTGTCAACTACCGTTACCGTGTAGTGTTTGTTATGAAAAAGGCGCCTCACAAAGTTCAGCCCGGCAAAGCCGCCGCCTATCACCACGATATGTTTTTTGCCTGTCGTATTGTTCATAAAAATGCTTTGGGTTTTGCAATGAAAGGGTTTGCCGGCCGTTACGGCTCAGCGCGTTCAGCATGTATATGATAGGTGGATGAAAAGTTTATTGCTTCAGCCTGCGCTTTAGCTGTCCGATGTTCTTTTCCAGCAAAGCGGCGTCAGCCGGGGTGTTCGCCTGCTTCAGCGCCGTTTCGTAATGCTGCAGGGCCTTCCTGTCGTCAATATCTGTATAAAGGTTACCCAGCAATGAGTAATAAAAATAGTTGTCTGTCAGTCCCAGCTTTTCCGCTTCTTTGATCGCCGTTTATTTCCCTCTCGCTTTCGCCAGCGCAAAAGTTCGGTTCATCGCCGCTACCGGTGACTATTCAAGTATCAGCAGCTGGTTGTAGAGATCAAGGATGTTGTTCCACTTCTCCGCGGAATCTTCCTTATGCGTATGCCAGTACGCGATGGCGGCTTCCAGGTGATACCTTGTAAGCGCGGGGCCGCCGGCGGCCCGGTTGAGATAATACTCGCCGCGTTCTATCAGCTCGCGGTTCCAGCGCGTTTCGTCCTGCTCCCCGTAAAGTATGATCCCGCCGGTATCGTTCATTCTCGCGTCAAAGCGGGAGGAATGAAAACACATCAGCGCCAGTAAGGCGTTCACGGCGGGGCGGTCCGTCTGCGGCTGTTCTATCAGCAGGTAACTGAGCCGCATCGCTTCCACGCACAATTCTCTCCGCAGCACGGTATCATGCGAGGTGGAATAATAGCCTTCCGAAAAAAGCAGGTACAATGTTTTGAGCACCGTTTCCAGCCGGTCGTGTATTTCCGTTGGGGGTGGTTGCTGGATGTTGTTTCCCGCTTCGCGGCGCTTTTGCTTTGGACGTGGCAGTGGTTTTTAAAAAAAAG
>JBQCFV010000464.1:0-2140 GCA_051958695.1 Chitinophaga sp.
GATCAGCTCCAAGGAAGGCAGGAACGTGAATTTGACGATCAACCGGGAGATGATGAAGCAGCTGTCTATGTTCTTTCTTCAGCTAAGCTGATTTTTTTTGCCTTAAAATATCGAAGTTTTTAAATAAATCGATACAATTAAACACACATTTTATGAGCACCTTGAAAGATAAAGTAGCGGTAGTAACGGGAGGCAATAGCGGGATAGGCTATGCCACGGCGGAAGAGTTTCTGGCGAGAGGTGCGAAGGTGGTGATCACCGGGCGCAACCGCGATGCTGTAGAAGCGGCTGCCTCCGGGCTGGGCGGCGGCACATTGGGCGTGACGGCCAACCAGGCGAGCATTACCGATGCGGAATCGCTGGTAAACACCGTGAAGGAAAAATACGGCGGGGTTGACGTGCTGTTCGTCAACGCCGGGCTGGGTTCCTTCGCTCCCGTAAATGACGTAACAGAAGAGCAATTCGACGAAACGATGAACGTGAATTTCAAAGGCGCGTTTTTCACCATTCAAAAGTTCCTGCCGTTGCTGAACGACGGGGCTGCAATTATTTTATTGTCATCGGTCAATGCTTTCACCGGAATGCCCGGCGCGAGCGTTTATTC
The DNA here is from genome assembly GCA_051958695.1 of Chitinophaga sp. Taxonomy (GTDB): domain Bacteria; phylum Bacteroidota; class Bacteroidia; order Chitinophagales; family Chitinophagaceae; genus Chitinophaga. The sequence continues at coordinate 605 of JBQCFV010000464.1, forward strand.
CGCCAGCAAAGCCGCGCTCAATTCACTGGGCCGTACGTTGAGCCGCGAGCTGGCGGGCAGGGGCATCCGTGTGAACACGGTGAATCCCGGGCCGATCAAAACGCCCATCCTGGCAAAAGCCGGGCTGGACGAAGCAGGCGTAACGGCCTTCCGTCAAAAATCCGCGGAGCGGGTGCCGCTCAATCGCACCGGTGAATCCGCAGAGGTTGCAAAACTCGTGGCATTCCTTGCCTCGGGTGATGCATCCTTTATCACCGGTGCGGAATATACCATCGACGGAGGGCTGACAGTACATCAATTATTGGGTTAAAAGTAAGACTGCATACTTTCATGATCCGTTGTAACCCTGATGCGTTTAAAACAAATTGACACAAGCAAGCCGGTGCGGTTTTGCCCCGCGCCGGCACTTTTCAAAAACCATTCGATTACCTAACTTTAAATCGTAAAACCATGCTATATGCCTGTAAAGGAACCGTTCTCGCCGTACACCGTCCGGTTTAACGACTGCGATCCGTTCGGCCACCTGAACAACGCCGCTTATATCAATTATTTTATGAACGCGCGGGAAGACCACCTGGCGGAGCATTACGATCTCCGGCTGAAAGATTATGCGCAGAAAGGTTTTGGCTGGGTGGTGGCGCAGCACCAGATCGCATACCTGAAACCTGCGCTGGTAGCGGAAAAGATACACATCCATTCGCGCGTGCTCGAGTTTACCGACAACCAGATACTCGTAGAAATGTGGATGACGGACGAGCGGCAGAAGAAAATCAAATCGTTTGTATGGTCGCGCTTCGCGCATATCGACCTGAAAACAGGCAAACGGGCGACCCACGACGAGGCGCTGATGAAGCTGCTGGAAGAGATCCGCGTGGAGCATAACGGTGTGGATACGTTTGATCAAAGAGTGGGAGCGGTACTCCAATCATTTTAACCTCATGAAGAAACTTTAGTAAACAGTTGTAGGTAACAGCCGCCGGGGTTTTCTTGCCCCGGCTTTTTTGTTTGGCACTTTCCAAATTTTCCCCATACCTTTGTATTAACCAAATGGTTAAACAATCCAGTTAATCATGCAAACCACCAATACCACCGAACAGCAAATCATCGAAGCAGCCAGGAAGATATTCATGCAAAAAGGCCTCAGCGGCGCCCGCATGCAGGATATCGCCGACGAGGCCGGTATCAACAAAGCCATGCTGCATTATTATTACCGCAGCAAAGACAAACTCTTCGAGATCGTTTTTAACGAAGCCGTGCAAATGCTCCTCGGCCGCGTAAACGCCATTTTCGCAGGGGACACGCCCTGGAAAGAAAAGATCGTGGCCGCGATAGACAATTATCTCACCTCGCTCAGCGAAAATCCTTACCTGCCGCTCTTCGTATTGCACGAGATCAACCAGAACCCGGACCGCATGGTACAACAATTCCTTCACGGCCCGCTGTTCCCCAACATCCGCGCATTCATGGCCGAAATGGCCGAAGAAGCCGCGAAAGGGAATATCCGCAAGGTAGATCCGCTGCAGCTCATGATCAGCA